>VBGV01000022.1 GCA_005880755.1 Chloroflexota bacterium | reverse complement strand
GTCCTGATCGCCCGCCCGGCGGCGCTCGAGGTGTCGTTCGCCGACCTGAAGGCGGAGGCGGCGCTGGCTGCGTTCAGGCTCGCCAAGTTCAAGCCATGACGAAACTTCTCCTGCTGCTGATCCGCGGTTATCAACTGACGCTGGCGAAGATCTTGCCGCCCTCCTGTCGCTACTACCCGTCTTGCTCGCATTACACATACGAGGCAATCGACAGGTACGGCTGGCTCAGAGGCGGCTGGATGGGCGCGGCCCGCATCGCCCGCTGCCACCCGTTTGCCGCCGGCGGATACGACCCGGTGCCCTGAGGGAGACGGCCATTTTTCTGAGCTCGCCCTTTGACATCTTTCAGCCCATCCAGTCGGCGTGGTGGACGATCTTCGGGGTCACCCTGCAGTCGGCGCTGTCCTTCATCTATTCGCATGTAGCCGGGATAGCAGTCTTCAACGCGATCGGGGCGTACGGCGTCGCGATCGTCATCCTGACCATCCTCATCCGGCTGCTGCTCGCTCCGCTGCAGCAGTTCCAGCTCGTCACCCAGCGCAAGACCATGGTCGAGCAGCGCAAGCTCGCGCCCCAGGTCGCCGAGCTCCGCAAGAAGTTCAAGAAAGACCCGCAGAAGCTGAACGCCGAGATGATGAAGCTCTACCAGGAGCATGGGGTCAACCCGCTCGGCGGTCTGGTCGGATGTCTGCCGCTGATCGTTCAGCTGCCGATCCTGACCGCGCTCTACTACGTGTTCACCGGCTTTTCCCGCAGCCATTCGGTGGCGGCGCACTTCCTGTTCGTGCCAAACCTGAACGAAAACCCGAACCATCAGCTGATGTTTCACGGGCTGCCCATACCGTCGATCGAGTACCTCATCTTCCCGCTGCTCGCGGCGATCACGACACTGATCCAGTCGAAGATGCTGCAGATGCCGGCTCCGGTAAACCCGACCGAGCAGGAGCTGCAGACCTTGCAGATGCAGCGGACGATGGTGTGGATCTCGCCGCTGATGATCGGTTACTTCGCGCTGAACGTTCCGGCCGGGCTGGGCCTCTACTGGTTCATCGGCAACTGCGTCAGTATCATTCAGCAGAGCTTCGTGGTCGGGTGGGGCAACGTGCTGCCTGCTCGGTTCAGGACTGTCGCCGGGGGAGCGCCGGCGCTGCCGAGCAAGGCGGCGCCGAACATCGGGAACAAGGCAGCGCCCAGCGTTGCCAAGACAGGACCGCCGGGCGGCTCGAACAAACACAGAAAGCCGAGAAGGTGAACGGCAAGGAGTGAACGAACTTGAAATCCGCTGAAGGCCGCGGCCGAACTTTGGACGAGGCGGTCGACTCCGCGCTGATCGAGCTCCAGGAGAGCCGGCGCAACGTCGACGTCAAGATCCTCAGCGAAACGCCGGAGGAGACCATCGTCGAAGTCACGATCATCGACCAGGGCGCACCCGTGCTTGGGATGACACCGGCACCGACCAACGGCAAGGCCGAGGCGGCGAAGAGCCTGGTCGAAGGGCTGTTGAAGCACATGGGTGTGCGCGCGCTGGTCAGCGTGCGGACGGGCAGCGACCCCATCACCCTCGACATCAGCGGCCGTGACCTGGGGGCGCTGATCGGCTGGCGCGGCGAGACGCTGCGCGCGCTGCAGGCTGTGACCAACGTGATGGTCGGCAAGCACCTGGCCGAGGGCGAGCGGGTGATCGTGGACGTCGAGCGTTACCGGCAGCGGCGCGAGCACACCGTGCGTGAGATCGCGATGCGCGCGGCGCGCCAGGTCAAGATGACGGGCGACGCAATCACGCTCGACGCGATGCAGCCGTTCGAGCGGCGGGCCATTCACCTCGCGCTCGAAGGCGATCCCGACGTCACCAGCTCGAGCATCGGCGAGGAGCCCGAGCGCCGGGTCGTCGTCGGCCCGCGTAAGGCGGCTGAGGGCTAACGGACAACGGGGGCACGGCGGCTCGACGGGCCGCCGCCGATCGGATCCGGAAAGCCATCGCGCTGGTCAACTCGGTCGCGGACGAGGCGGGCGACGAGGAGATCACACCGACCGAGATCGCAGAAGCCATCCGCGACTGCCTCGAGCTGGACGAAGTCGACGACGCGCCGAACGTGCGTCGGTATCTGGGCGAGGCGCTCGATGCGGTGTCGGATGGAATGCCGGCGGATTTCGTCGCCATGACGCTGTATGCCGCGCTCGGTGCGTTAAGAGAGGGCGGCGCGAACTAGGCGCTCTTATACTTTGGCCTCCCCATGGGCTCCCCGCACCGGGTCCAAGCGTTGCCCGGAGGTGCGCGCCTGGTCACGGAGACGATGCCGGAGCGCCACTCGACGAGCGTCGTTTTCATGTTCGGCGGAGGCTCGCGGCTCGAGGACGAAAGACTGGCGGGCGTCTCTCACTTCATCGAGCACCTCTTCTTCAAGGGCACCAAGCGCCGGCCGTCGTCGAAGGAGATCGCGGATGCGATTGAAGGCGTCGGCGGGTTTGTCAACGCGTCGACCGACAAAGAGCTGACGGCCTACTGGGCCAGGGTTCCTTCTGAGCACATGGCACTCGGTTTCGACGTCCTTTTCGACATCGTTACTAACTCGAGGCTCGATCCGACGGACGTCGAGCGCGAGCGAATGGTCATCCTCGAAGAGCTGCGCATGTACCAGGACCAACCCCAGGATCACGTGCAGAACCTGTTCGAGGAGCTGATCTGGCCGGGTCATCCGCTGGGCCGCGACATCGCCGGGACGCAGGAGTCGGTCTCCCGTTTGAGTCGCGACGAAATTCTCGAATACGCAGATGCGCACTACCGCCTGCCGAATCTCGTGATCGGCGCGGCGGGCTCGATCAACGAGACAGAAGTCATGGCCGTAGTCAGCGGCGGCCTGTCCATGCCGCCAGACATCGACGGCGCACTTCCTGCCTTACCCCCGTCGCCGCTCGAGGGTCCGCGCGTTCTGGTCAGACGCCGGGATACCGAGCAGGCTCACATCTGCCTCGGCGCCCGCGCGTTGAGCTACCTGGATCCGGACCGCTATGCGCTCGACCTCTTGAACACCGTGCTCGGCGAAGGCATGAGCTCGCGCCTCTTCCTGAACATCCGCGAGCGGCTCGGTCTGGCTTACGACGTGCACAGCTTCACGCAGAAGCACCGCGACACCGGTTACCTGGGCGTTTACATCGGGGTCGATCCGAACAAGGCGGTGGACGCGGTCAACGCGGTGATGGCCGAGCTGCGCAGCCTGGGCGAGACAGAGGTTTCGGCGGAAGACCTGGCTCGCGCCAAGGAGTTCACGAAAGGCCGGCTGCGCCTGGAGCTGGAGACGACCAACGGCGTGGCTTTCTGGCTGACCTACCAGGAGCTGCTGCTCGGCCAGATCAAGACGATCGAGGAAGAGCTCGCGCTCGTCGACGCGGTGAGCGCGGCTGATGTCAAACGTGTGGCGGTCGAGATGTTGACCGGACCGGTGCAGATGTCGGTCATCGGTCCATTCGCCCGCGACAGCGCCTTCAGGCTGGCGATCGGAGCCTGATCGCCTTCCGGCCTACGCGGCCGGCTGCCTCCAGCCCGCAAACGTGGTGCCGGTCTCGAGAGCCGGCACCTGCCCGTAGATATTGCCGAAGTGGTCGATCGGCCAGATTCGAAACCATGCTTTGCCGTCGATGCGGTCGCGCGTGATCGAACCGAAGAAGCGCGAATCCTGCGAACGGTTGCGGTTGTCGCCCATAACGAAGTAAGAGTTCGCGGGAATCACCTCACCGTCACTTCCGTTGCGCGGATAGTTGTTGTCGTTCACCCACGCCTCTGGCAGGTAAGGCTCGTCGAGACGGTGGCCATTGATGTAGACGACGCCGCTGCGGATCAAGATCTTCTCGCCCGGGAGCGCGATGACGCGCTTGATGAAGTCGGTGGAGTTGTTGGTCGGAGGGCGGAGGATGATGATGTCGCCGCGCTGCGGTGCGTGAAGCCTGTAGTCGATCTTGTTCGCGATCAGGTAATCGTTGTTGTCCAGCGTCGCGAACATCGAAAGGCCTTCGACGTGGACAGCCTGGACCGCGAAGCTGATGCCGACGTAGAGGATGACAGCGAGCACGACGACCTCGGCGACCTCGCGAAGCAGCGAAGAGCCTGAGGAACGTTCGGTCGTGGCGGCGCCTGCCGCTTGTTCGTGGTGGGCCGCCATGCGTTTTTAGGAAACGAGCTTAGCGCAGACCCGTTCGAGCTCTTCGCGACTCGAATAGCGAAGCTCCAGCTTGCCGCGGCTAAGGCTTCCCGTGAGCTTGATCGGCACGCCGAGACTCGATTCGATGTCAGCGGCGATCGCGCGGAGGTCGGCGGACGAGTCGCCATGCTGGCGGCGCCGCGGGCGATAGGTCCTCACCCAGTTCTCCGTCTGCCTGACGGACAGATGCTTCGCGATGACCACTTTCAGGCCTTGCTCCTGCGTAGCCTGGCCCTCGAGCGCGATGAGAGCGCGCGCGTGTCCCGCGCTGATCACGGCCGAGGCGACCGCGGACTGCACGGCGGCGCACCCACCGAGCAATCGGAGCGACTGGGTGACGGAAACGCGATGTTTGCCGAGACGGTCAGCGACCTCCTCGTGGGTGAGCCCGAACTCCTCGATCAGCCGGCGCAGGCCGCGCGCCTCTTCGATTGGGTCGAGGTCCGTGCGCTGCAGGTTTTCGATGAGCCCTAGAACCAGCTGTCCATCGTCGCCGGCGTCGCTCCGCACCACCGCCGGCACCGTCTGGAGACCGGCGAGCCGCGCGGCGCGCCACCGGCGCTCCCCGGCGATCAGCTCATATCCGTCGGCCAGCGGTCGGACGAGGAGCGGCTGCAGGACGCCGTGCAGCCGGATCGACTCCGCCAGCTCGCCCAGTGGCTCGGCGTCGAATCTCGTGCGGACCTGCTGGCGGGAAGGCCGTATCTGGTCGACGGCGATCATCTGCGGCACCAACGCCTCGCCCTCCCTCGACATGGGGATCAAAGCGTCGAGTCCGCGGCCGAGTCCTCGTGGGCGTGGTTGGCTCATCGTTCAAGCAGCTCCTTCGCGAGCGCGCGGTAAGCGGCCGCGCCTCGACATGTGGGGTCGTATTCGATCACGGACTTGCCGTGACTGGGGGCTTCACTGATGCGAACGTTGCGCGGGATCAACGTCTCCAACACGTGGTGGGGGTGCGTGCGACGAACGGTCGCGAGCACGTCCCAGGCCAGCGTCGTGCGTGCGTCAAATTGCGTCATCACGATGCCCGCGATGGCGAGCTTGGGGTTGAGGCGCGAGCGCACCAGCTGATGCGTGTACATCAGGTGACGCAGCCCTTCGAGCGCGAAGTATTCGCACTGCGTCGGGATCAGCATGCTGGTCGCGGCGACGAGCGCGTTGAGCGTCAGCAGGCCGAGCGACGGAGGGCAGTCGACCAGCACCAGCTCGACGCCTGGCGGAGGTGCCGCAAGCGCGTTGCGAAGCAGGGCCTCGCGTTCAGGCATACCGGCGAGCTCGAGCTCACCGCCCGCCAGGTCGATGTGGGAAGGGACCAGGGTGAGGCCGTCCACGCCAGTCGGCTGCACCACCTGTTCGAGCGTCGCTTCGCCCGTCAGCAGGTGGTAGACGTTGAGCCGCGCGCGGGCCGGGTCCAGCCCGAGACCGGAGGTGGAGTTGGCCTGCGGATCGAGGTCGACAAGCAGGGTCGGATGGCCGACCTCGGCCATCGCCGCGGCCAGGTTGATGGCCGTGGTCGTCTTGCCCACCCCGCCTTTCTGGTTGACCACCGCCACGACCGGTGGGACCGATGTGGCCAAGATGTTGGGCCTCGCTTCAGCCACTGATCCTACATCTGGGGTCATTGAGCGGAATTCTAGACCTGGTCGGAAAGGATGACCAGCCAGGTTGTTAAGGCTCCACTGGTGTGGGGGCGCCGCGTCGCCGGGACCAGATGACGTAGGCGGAGACGCCGACCAGCGCTAGCTCGGCCGCGATGGCGAGGTTCGCGGCGGCGCCCGCGACACCGATGCCAACCAACAGGTTGTAGCTGATGTGGCACGTGCACGAGGTGGTGGTGTTCGTGTACTTGCGGAGGAGGCCAAGGCCGAGCGCGATCACGAGCACGGCAGCAGTGTCGAGGGATAAGGCGTACTGGGTGTGGATGGAGGTGAAAAGCAGTGCGGTCGGCAGCAACCCGATGCGCGGCTGAAGTGCGCCCCTGAACAGGAGCTCCTCGCAAAGGCCGGGAATCAGCGCCACGGCAAGCGAGCCGGCCGGCCAACCGAGCTGGCCGAAGATGTGGTTGGTGGCGGCGTCGACCCTGTGCGCCAGGTCCGGCGTCCATCGATGGCTCGCCACGTCGACCTGCTGGACGAAGAAGTAGAACGCGCCGGCGGCGGCCAGCGCGACCGCGATCTGCCACCACATGGGGAGGACGAGGCCCAGCCGTGCCGCGGTGTCCGGGAGCTCGCGGCGGATGAAGAGCCCAACGCCGACCAGCGCGAAGACGAGGAATGGCGTCTCGTCGAAGAAGAGGTCGGCGATGGTGAGTGGCGGCTGCGCCTGCGCGGTCGCCAGGACGTCCGTGAACACGATGACGGCGACATCGATGCCCAGCAGGATCACCGTCAGCGCCAGCGCCAGCGCATGCACCGGGTTATCGGCATCGATCGGCAGCAAATGCGCCACTCGCCGCCTGACCGGCTGCGCGGCGATGGCCGCGGCGGCGAGTCCGGTCAACATCACCGTCAGGTCGAGCGCCAGCTGCAGGTTGGGGTTGGTGGCCGGCGTCAGGACCCTGGCGACTGTGAGGTCGGCCGCGCCCAGGAGGGCGATGAGTCCGCCGGCGACGCCGGACAAGATCTCGGCGGCGAGGCCGGCCCAGCGCTTGCCCACCGCCGCGTTGGCCGTGATGATCAGGGGCAGGGGCGTCAGCTCGACGACCGCCGTCGCGGCGTCGAGCAGAAGGTGGCCGGTCAGCCTGACCTGGTGCTCTTGTCGGGAACAGGCGTGGAGGGCGAGCCGTCGGTGACGGCCTTGCCGAACTCGATCAGCGGCTTGAACAGCTCAATTGGTAGGGGAAGGATCACGGTCGTGTTCTTCTCGGACCCGATCTCGACCATCGTCTGGAGGAATCGCAGCTGGAGGGCGCCTTGCTGGGATGAGATCACCTGGGCGGCGTTGGCCAGCGTCTGCGAGGCCTGGAACTCGCCGTCGGCGTTGATGATCTTGGCCCGCTTCTCGCGCTCGGCCTCGGCTTGCTTGGCCATCGCGCGCTGCATCGTGCTCGGCAGCTCCACGTCCTTGATCTCGACCACGGCGACCTTGATCCCCCAGGGCTCCGTCTGCTCGTCGATGATCCGCTGCAGGTTCTGGTTGATCTTTTCCCGGTTGGCCAGCAGCTCGTCCAGCGTGCTCTGGCCGAGGGCGGCACGCAAGGTGGTCTGGGAGATCTGCGACGTGGCATTGATGTAGTTGAGGACCTGGGTCACCGCCTTACGGGCGTCGATGACCTGGAAGTAGATGACCGCATTGACCTTCGCGGTCACGTTGTCGTTGGTGATGATCTCCTGGGGCGGTACCTCGAGCGTGATCGTGCGCAGGTCGATCTTGACCAGGCGGTCGACGCCGAACGGGATGATGAAGAAAAGCCCGGGCCCTTTGAGGGGGATCAGGCGGCCCAGCCGGAAAACGACGCCGCGCTCGTACTCGGCGGCGATGCGCAGGCTCGAGAAGAGGGCGATGAGGGCGACGACGAGGATGACGACGATCAGCCCGATCGAAAACGGGTCCATCTATTTCTTCTCCTTCGCCTGACCGTTCTCGCGTGCAACCTGGAGCTCGAGACCCTGACGACCGACCACGCGGACCGCCGAGCCGGCCGGAATCGGGGAATCGGCGGTTGCTTTCCAGAGCGCGCCTGAGACAAAGACTAGACCTTCGGGGGCCAGTTCCTCGCGTGCCTCGCCGACGGCGCCGACGATGCTGTCGCCGCCGACAAAGGCGGGCTGCCTGCGCGCGGCGAGCACTTTGCGGATGAAGAATGCGAAGAAGGCGAGTGTGATCGCCGCCACCGCGATCGAGACGATCGGGTTGACACCCAGGCCGATGGGCCCCGTGTTGATCAGGAACGCCATGCCCAGCAGCAAGGCGAAGACACCCCCGACGCTGAGGAAGCCGTGCGTCGGTGCCTTGAGGTCGGCGATGAAGAGCACGAGCGCCAGCAGCATCAGCAGCGCACCCGCGATGTTGACCGGAAGGTTGGCGAGCGAGACGATGGCCAGGATCGCAGCGAGACCGCCCACGACGCCCGGCAGGATGAGGCCAGGATTCGAAAGCTCGGTGATGATGCCGTAGCCGGCGACGATGATCAGGAGCGCCGCGATTGTCGGGTCGATCAGCGCGTTCAGAAAAATCTGCCAGAAGGGCATCGGGAAGTCGTCGACGATCGCGCCCGCGGTGTGGAAAACGACGCTTCCGTTCGGGCGAGGCGACTCGCGGCCGTCGAGCTGGTTCAGGAGCGTCTTGATGTCGGGCACCTCGAGGTCGGCGACGTGAAGCCTGACCGCCTCCTCGGCGTTGATGTTCACGCTGTTGCGCACGGCCTGCTCTGCCCAGTCGGCGTTGCGGCCGTGCATGGCGGCCAGGTTGCGGACGCGCGTGACCGCGTCATTCAGCACCTTGGCGCCGAGGTCGCCGCTGAGGTTCTCGCCCGTGGCCTGGATGGGGTGAGCGGATCCGATGTTGGTCCCGGGCGCCATCGCCAGAACGTCGGCCGCCTGGGCGACGAAGAGTCCCGCCGAGGCGGCGCGCGCGCCGCTGGGATACACATACACGACCACGGGGACCTTGGAGTTCAGGAGGCTCGTGACGATCTCGTCCATCGAGTTGGAGATCCCGCCGGGGGTGTTGACCACGACGAGGAGAGCGTCGGCGTGGTCGGTTTCGGCGCGGTTGACCGCGGACTGGATGTACGACGACATGATGGTGTTGATGTCGCCGTTGAGGTCCGCCTCTTCGACGCGAGGCGTCGAGGCGGCCGCGTTGATGGGTAGCAGCACGGCGGCGGCGATGGCGGCCCAACCCAGGCGAAGCGCAACCCGCGCGCGCATGTTCCGAGTATGGCAAGGCGCGATGTAAAACGTGGAACATCGGTCCGGGAGGAGGCCCGTCGGACGCCGCGTAGAATCGACCCGATGGGGGCGCAGCCGCAGCCGGCCGACGACGACGCGGTAATGCGCGACCTGCGTAAACAGGTCCAAACCACAACGCCGCTCGATCCCGTCCAGGAGAAGGCGTTGCTCGAGAAGTCGTCTCTCGGCGACCGCGCCAGCCTCGACCGGGTCGTGGCGGCAAACCTCGGCATGGTGATCCGGCTCGCCGAGGCCCACCACGACCGCGCGCTGTCCGTGCCAGACCTGGTCATGGAAGGCTCGATCGGCCTGGTCGAGGCCGCGCGGTCTTTTGCGACCAGCGGCGAGCGTGACTTCGCGAAGTTTGCGGCCCGCAAAGTCGGCGAGCAGATGGACTCCGCCATCGCCGCCGAGGCCGCCGCGGTGCGAGATGCCGAGCTGCTCGTCGCGGCCGCCAGCGATTACGAACGCACGGAGCTCTTGCTGGCGCGAGAGCTGCGACGCGCCCCTAATGAAAGTGAGATCGCCGAAAAGCTGGAGTGGACGGTGGAGCGCACTCGGTACGTGGCCCAGGTCGTGGCCGAGGCGCGGCGCCGCCACGACGAGGAGCTTCTGGCCTTCATCGATCCCGACGCCATCGACTTCGACGACACGGTTGACGGCGAATAGCACCCTGAAGCGCACGCCGCTCTACGACCGTCACGTCGCGCTCGGTGGGCGCATGGTCGACTTCGGCGGTTGGGAGATGCCCCAGCAGTACACCTCGATCCGAGATGAGCACTTCGCCGTCCGCAAGGCGGCCGGTCTGTTCGACGTCTCGCACATGGGACGGGTGAGGATCGAGGGCGCCGGGGCCGAGGCTTACCTGCAGCGACTGCTCACCAACGATGTCGCGTCGGTCGAACCGGGGCATGCCGTGTACAGCCAGATGTGCAAAGAGGATGGCGGCACGATCGACGACCTGGTCGTCTATCGCGAATCGAAGGATCGGTTCCTCGTCGTCGTCAACGCATCCAACCGAGACAAGGATGTCGGGTGGATGAAGCATCACCTACCGAGCGACGTGGCGCTGGCAGACCACACGAGCGACCTCGGCCTCATCGCTCTTCAAGGCCCGCGTGCGCCCGAGATCCTGCCGGCCGACGAGGACACGGACGATATCCCGTACTTCGGATTCCGCCGCGGCAAGGTCGCAGGCGTCGAGGCGATCATCTCGCGCACCGGTTACACGGGCGAGGACGGTTTCGAGCTCTTCGTCGCCAGCGACCGGCTCGGCCATGTCTGGGACGCCATCCTCGAGGCCGGGAAGTCCGCCGGGGCCCTGCCCGCGGGCCTGGGCGCCCGCGACGCGACGAGACTCGAGGCTGCGCTCCGCCTCTACGGCAATGATATGGACGAAACCGTGAACCCGTACGAGGCCGGGCTCGGCTGGACCGTGAAGCTGACCAAAGGCGACTTCATCGGCAGCGACGCGCTGAAGCAGATCAAGGCGCAGGGAGCCCGCCGGAGCCTGATCGGGCTCAAGACGGAGCCAGGCAGCATCGCGCGCCACGGAGCTGCGGTGATGTCAGAAGGCCGCCGCGTCGGTGCCGTCACGAGCGGCACCCATTCCTTCTTCCTCGGCTACCCGATCGCGCTCGCGATGGTGGAAGCAGGTACATTTCGGGTCGGAGACAGGGTCGTGGTCGAGGTCCGGGGCAGGGAGGCTCCGGCCGAGATCGTCAAGCTTCCTTTCTATCGGGGCTCGGCGCGCTCGGCGGTCTCGCCGACGAGGTCTTGAGCAAGCGCATTCAGCGAGAAGAAGGAGAGTCGCATGGCTGGCCGTCGGTACACGAGGTCGCATGAATGGGTCACGGTCGACGGGAAGCACGCCACGATCGGGATCACGGATTACGCCCAATCGCAGCTCGGCGATGTCGTGTTCCTCGAGCTGCCGAGCACCGGGCGCAAGCTCGGGGCGCGAGAGACTTTTGGCGTCGTCGAGTCGGTCAAGGCGGCCAGCGACCTCTACGCGCCGGTGGCCGGACGGATCACCGAGGTCAACGAAAAGCTTGCCTCCAAGCCGGAGCTGATCAACGCGGATCCCTACGGTGAAGGCTGGATCCTGAAGCTCGAGCTCGCCGGCGATCCGCCGGACGACCTTCTGGATGAGGCGTCTTACAAGAAGCTGACCGAGGCCTCCGCGCAGTAGCTTGCCCTACCTCGTCCACTCTCCCGAGGACCGGTCGGCGATGCTCGAAACGATCGGCGTGGGGTCGATGAACGAACTTCTCGTCGACATCCCGCAATCGTTGCGGCTCGAATCGCTTCAGCTGCCGGACGGTCTGTCCGAGTTCGAGACGATGGCCCAGATCTCGGCCCTGGCCAATCGGAACAAGGTGTTTCCCGACCGGTTGACGTTTCGCGGCGGCGGCATCTACCGCCGCTTCATCCCGGCGGCGGTGGCGGCCGTGACCTCCAAGCCCGAGTTCTATACCGCCTACACCCCCTACCAACCCGAAGCCAGCCAGGGCACGCTCCAGGCGATCTTCGAGTTCCAGACGCTGATCGCCGAGCTCACCGGTCTCGACGTCGCCAATGCCTCCCTTTACGACGGCGCGACCGCCGTCGCCGAGGCGGCCATGATGGCCCACATCCACACGGGGCGCAACGAGGTCATCGTTTCTGGATACGTCCATCCGGAGTACGTGCAGGTGCTGCGAGCGTTCGGTGAGGGACGCGGCATCAAGGTTCGCAAAGACGGTGAGCCGAACAAGAAGACCGCCGCGGTCATCTTCCAGCAGCCTGACTTCCTCGGCCTGCTCGTCGACGCCCGGGCGCTGACAGCGGCGGCGCACGATGCGGGCGCCCTCGCCATCGCGTGCGTCGACCCCATCAGCCTCGCGATCCTGGCCCCGCCCGGTGAGTACGAGGCCGATATCGCCGTCGGCGAGGGCCAGCAGCTCGGGCTGTCGCCGAGCTTCGGCGGGCCGCACGTCGGCTTCATCGCGTGCAAGCGCGACCTGGTCCGCAAGCTGCCTGGTCGCCTGGTCGGCACGGCGTACGACGCCGCAGGCCGGCGGGGCTACGTGCTCGCCCTCGCGGCCCGAGAGCAGCACATCCGCCGCGAGAGGGCGACCTCCAACATCTGCACCAACCACTCGCTGTGCGCCCTGGCCGCTGCCGTCTACCTCACCTACATGGGCCCTTACGGGCTGCGCCACATCGCGGAGGTGAGCTTCAAGCGGGCGCACGCCCTCGCCGAGCGACTGGCCGCGCTGCCCGGATGGGAGCTCGCGTTCCCGGAACGCCAGTTCCTGAACGAGTTCCCGATCCGCGTGCCCAAAGCACCCGCGGTGATGCGAAAGCTCGGCCGGAAAGGGATCCTCGGCGGCCTGGACGTCAGTCGATGGTTTCGCGAGCTGAAGGGTGTGGTCACGTTCGCCTGCACCGAGGTCAACGACGCGCGCGCACTCGACGAGCTGGTGGCGGCGTTGGAGTCTTGAGCGAGCCACTCAGCTTCGAGCTGAGCCGACCGGCCGTCGACCCGCCCCGACTTCCGGATGCCGAGGTCGCCGGGCCGGCCCCGGCCGATGTGCTGCCCCCCGACGCGCTGCGGGCCAGGCCGCCCGGCCTGCCTCGGCTCAGCGAGCCCGAGATCATGCGGCATTACAGCCGCATGGCGTCGCTCAACTATTCGATCAGCGAGAACTTCTACCCGCTGGGCAGCTGCACGATGAAGTACAACCCGGTCGCCAACGAGGTGGCCGCGGCTCTACCCGGCTTTGCCGGCCTGCATCCGTATCAGGACGAGGAGTCGGTGCAGGGCGCGCTCGAGCTGATGTGGCGGCTCGAGCAGGCCCTGTGCGCGATCGTCGGGGTCGATCGGGTTACCCTCCAGCCGGCGGCCGGCGCCCACGGCGAGTGGACCGCGTTGCGCATGATCCGCGCCTACCAGCACTCCAGGGGGGAGGCCCGGACCGAGGTCCTGGTCCCGGACTCCGCGCACGGCACCAACCCGGCCAGCGCTGCGTTGAGCGGATTCCAGGTCGTCGAGGTCAAGTCAGGCGGTGACGGCCGCATCAGCCTGGCCGACCTGGAATCGAAGCTGTCACCCCGCACCTCGGCGCTGATGCTGACCAACCCCAACACGTTGGGCCTGTTCGAGCGCGAGATCCTCGATATAGCCGAGCTTGTGCACTCGACCGGGGCGATGCTGTACTACGACGGAGCCAACCTCAACGCGTTCATGGGCATCTGCCGGCCCGGCGACATGGGCTTCGACGCGGTCCATATGAACCTGCACAAGACCTTCACCACGCCGCACGGCGGGGGCGGACCGGGTGCCGGCCCGGTGGGGGTGAAGACCGAGTTGGTGCCGTTCCTCCCCTCGCCGACCGTCGAGCGGACCAACGGCCACCTCACGTTCGACCACAAGCGGCCTCAGTCGATCGGCAGGGTGCGCAGCTTCTACGGCAACTTCGGGATGCTGGTGCGCGCGTACACCTACATCCTCGCCATGGGAGGCGATGGGCTGAGCCAGGCGTCTCAAGACGCGGTCCTGTCGGCCAACTACCTCCGCAAGCTCGTGGAGGGCGACCTCGAGATGCCGCATGACGGGCCCTGCATGCACGAGTTCGTGGCCAGCGCGCACGACCTGACCACCCGCAACGGCGTGCGCGCGCTCGATATCGCGAAAGCGCTCCTCGACCGCGACTTTTATGCCCCGACGGTGTACTTCCCGCTCGTGGTGCCGGAGGCGATCATGGTCGAGCCGACCGAGACCGAGAGCAAGGCCACCCTGGACGCCTTCGCGCGGGCGGTGAAGGACATCGTCGCGGAGGCCAGGACCAACCCCCAAAGCCTCCACGAAGAGCCCAGGAAAACCCCCGTCGGCCGCCTCGATGAGGTGACCGCGGCACGCCGGATCAACGCCTACCTTCAGGGCCAGAGCCAGGACCCCGTCTTGCGCTGGAAAGCGCCCTCCGAAAAGCCCTCCTGAACTGGCCTGTTAAGGCGGGTCCAGGGGCCTTTTTCGTATTCAAAATCCGGTAGAATTGAGGATCTGAAGTTCTGCCCAGTTGACCCCCATGAGTTCTCCACGCTGGGAGGGCCAAAACACCGGCCGGGCGCGCCAGAGGCATGCCCGCCGGGCGCGCGCAGGGCGCATCCGTAGTGGCGGTTAGAAAGCCGCTTCCGGAGCGTGAGCGCAGGCCCAAATCCCTAGGCGCGGACGTGGCGTACACCGCCGAGCAGATCCAGGTCCTCGAGGGCCGGGAGCACGTGCGGCGGCGTCCGAGCATGTACATCGGCTCGACCAGCACCACCGGCCTCCACCACCTGGTGTACGAGGTCGTCGACAACGCGGTCGACGAGGCGCTGGCCGGCTACGCGCACAGGATCGTGGTCACACTCTTTGACGACGGCAGCGTCGAGGTGGATGACGACGGCCGGGGCATCCCGGTCGATGTGCACAAGAAGGAAGGCCTCTCGGCCCTGGAGCTGGTGATGACCCGCCTCAACGCGGGCGGCAAGTTCGGCGGCGGCGGATACAAAGTCTCGTCGGGACTCCACGGCGTCGGGGTTTCCGCCGTCAACTTCCTCAGCCAGCGGCTCCAGGTTTGGGTGCACCGGGGCGGCAAGGTCTACCAGCAGGAGTACGAGCGCGGTGTGCCCCGCTCCGGGGTCAAGTCCGTCGGCAAGACCGACCGCACCGGCACCATCGTTCGGTTCTGGCCCGACCCCCAGATCTTCCCCGACACCAAATTCGACCGCGAGGTCATCCAGCACCGCCTGCGCGAGATGGCGTACCTCAACAAGAGGCTGGAGATCGCTCTGGCTGACGAGACCCTCGGCTACACCAGCACCTTCTATTTCGACGGCGGCATCGTCGCCTTCGTGCGCGCCCTGAACCGCGACAAGACGGTGGTCAACGTCCCGCCCTTCTACGTCGACCGCGAGGTCGAGGGCACCCAGGTCGAGATCGCGCTCCAGTACAACGATACGTTCGTCGAAAACGTGATCCCTTTCGCCAACACGATCCACACGATCGAGGGCGGCACCCACCTGACCGGATTTCGCTCCGCGCTGACCAACGTGCTCAACCGCTATGCGCGCAAGACGGGAATCCTCAAGGAGCAGGACCCCAACCTCACCGGCGAGGACGTGCGGGAGGGCCTTACCGCGGTGATCAGCGTCAAGGTGCTCGAGCCGCAATTCGAAGGCCAGACCAAGGGCAAGCTGGGCAACGCCGAGGTCCAGGGTCACGTTTCGCTGGCGCTCACGGAAGGCTTCACGCAGTACCTCGAGGAGAGTCCTTCGGAGGGGCGGCGGATCATCGAGAAGTCGCTCACCGCCGCGCGGGCGCGCGAGGCTGCACGCAAGGCGCGCGACCTCGTCCAGCGCAAGAGCCTTCTCGAGTCGAGCATGCTGCCCGGCAAGCTCGCCGACTGCTCCGAGCGCGACCCTTCACTGTCCGAGCTCTACATCGTCGAGGGTGACTCGGCCGGCGGCACGGCCAAAGGCGGTCGCGATCGGCGCACGCAGGCGATCCTCCCGCTGCGCGGCAAGATCCTCAACGTCGAGAAGGCACGTCTCGACAAGGTGTTGACGTCAGACGAGATCCGCAACCTCATCACCGCGATGGGGGCGGGCGTGGGCGACAACTTCAACATCGAGAAGATTCGCTATCACCGCATCGTGACCATGACCGACGCCGACGTCGACGGAAGCCACATCCGTACGCTTCTGCTCACCTTCTTCTTCCGCTACTTCCCGGCGGTGATCGACAAGGGCTAC
>VBGV01000027.1 GCA_005880755.1 Chloroflexota bacterium | reverse complement strand
TACCCCGCCGCCGTCCAGGGCGTCTCAGCGACTCCCAACGCCGGCAGCTACGAGCTGCCGTACATCGCGCGCGAGATCGACTACACGCGCAAGGCCTACGGCCTCTCCGACGTCAAGGGCAACACCAGCTTCACGGGCGACCAGCCGCTCACGCTGCAAGACGTCCAGAACGACCAGGTCACAGTGAACAACCTGCGGCTTTGGGACTACGGGCCGCTCAAGGACACGTATCAGCAGCAACAGGCGCTTCGCACCTACTACACCTTCAACAACATCGACCTCGACCGCTACACCATCAACGGCCAGTACCAGCAGCTCGAGATCAGCGCGCGGGAGTTCGACTTCAACCGCCTGCAGTCTTCAGCCCAGAACTGGGTCAACGAGAGACTCACCTACACGCACGGCTACGGGGTCGCGGCCAGCCCCGTCAACGCCGTGGTCGGCGAAGGTCTGCCCGACTACGTCGTCCACGACCTGCCTCCGGCAGGTTCGATCCCGGTCACCCAACCCGGCATCTACTTCGGAGAGCTGTCCACCCCTAACAGCGGCTACGTGATCGGGCCCTCGAACGCCCAGGAGTTCGACTACGCGAAGGGGAGCCAGGACGTCTTCACGAGCTACACCGGCAAACATGGTGTGCCGATGAACGGTGCGAACCGCGCGCTCTGGTCGCTGAAGCTGAGCGATTTCAGCCTCCTGGTCTCGGGTCAGGTCAGCGACAAGAGCCTGATGCTCTACCGCCGCAACATCCGCGACCGGGTTCAGGAGCTCGCGCCGTTTCTGTCTTTCGACGCCGACCCGTACATCGTCATCGTCGACGGTCGCCTGTTCTGGATCATGGACGCGTACACAACAGCCACGACCTACCCCTACTCGCAGTCGCAGAGCTTCCAGGGCAACGACATCAACTACATCCGCAACTCGGTCAAGGTGGTGGTCGACGCGTACGAAGGCACGGCCGCCTTCTATGTGATGGATTCCAAAGACCCGCTCATCAAGGCCTACCAGGCGACCTTCCCCTCGCTCTTCCAACCCGCCGATGCGATGCCGAAGGGCATCCGCGACCATATCCGAGTCCCCGAGGATCTCTTCAACATCCAGGTCCAGATCTACGCGACGTACCACATGAGCGATCCGAAGGTGTTCTTCACGCGGGAGGACGTCTGGGACGTACCCACGGCGCAGACCTCGCCGAGCAGCGGCTCGCTGGCCCTCCAGCCCTATTACGTCCTGTTCCGCCTGCCGGGGGAACAGAATCCCGAGTTCTTGCTCATCATGCCGTTCACCCCTCACGGCAAGAACAACCTGGTGTCGTGGCTGGCGGCCCGCAGCGACGGATCGAGCTACGGCCAGTACGTCTCCTACGTCCTCTCCAAGGACAAGAACATCTTTGGACCGCAGCAGGTCGCCAACCGGATCAACCAGGACCCGACCATCTCGCGCGACTTCACCCTTCTGCACAGCACCGGCTCGCAGGTGCAGCAAGGCAACCTGCTGGTGGTGCCCATCGGAAATTCGTTCCTCTACTTCGAGCCGATTTACCTGCGCGCGACGTCGGGGACGGGCATCCCCGAGCTGAAGAAGGTGATCCTCGTCGACCAGAGCAACGTCGTCTACGCCAACACGCTGGCGGAGGCGATCCAACAGCTGGTGGGCGGAGCGCCGCCGCCGCCAACCAACCAGCCGCCCCAGATCATCACGCCGGCCGTCGCAGCGCAGATCACCGACCTTGTCACGCAGGCGAACTTGCACTACAAGGCCGCGTACGACGCACTGAAACGCGGCGACTTCACGACCTACGCCAACGAGATGGCGGCGGTGGGCGAGATCCTGCAGAAGCTACAGGCCCTGACAGGTACGTCCCCGACGACAGCCAGCCCGTCGCCGTCGCCGCGCGCTTCGCCCAGCCCCTAGCCGGTACGAAGGGGTACGAACAGCACCGGGAAGAGCGACCGGAAGATGACGTCGGCGCCGCGACGCACGTAAACGCGAAGATCTTGCGGCTCATGCGGTGAGACGGCCACGGGGATGACCATGCGGCCACCGTCGGCGAGCTGGTCGATGAGCGCCTGAGGGACGCCGCTCGCAGCCGCGGCGACCAGGATCACGTTGTAGGGCGCTTCGGCCGGCCAGCCGAGGCTTCCGTCGCCCACCGCCACCTCGACATTGTCGAAGCCGAGTCGACGCAACGTTTCGGACGCGTGCTCGGCGAGCGCCGGCTCGCGCTCGATGCTGACGACCTTGCGGCATAACCTGCTCAACACCGCAGCCGCGTAGCCCGAACCCGTGCCGACCTCGAGGGCAATATCGCCGGGGTTTGGCGACGCGGCCTGGGTCATGAGGGCGACCACGAGCGGCTGCGAGATCGTCTGCCCGCACTCGATTGCCAGCGCGCGGTCTTCGTACGCGTGGCGCCGCATCCTCGGCGCCAGGAACTCTTCGCGCGGGACCTCGGCCATCGCCTGCAGCACCCGCTCATCGGTCACGCCATGCGGACGCAGCTGCTCGGCGACCATCCTCTGGGCCGGTGTGCTCATCGGGACGTTCTCAGGTTCGAGAGTACAATCAGGACCGTCTCATTGGCGTCGTCCGTCCAGTCCTCGATCCCGCAAAAATGGCGCCGCCCGATCAGGCAACGCTCACGCCTGGTCAGACGTACGGGCCCCGCTCACTCGCGCGTGGAGTTTGCGCACCCGTCCGAGCAGGAGTTCGCGCGCTTCCTCGACTACTACAGGATCCGATGGCTGTACGAGCCGGTGTCGTTCCCTATCGCCTGGGAGGGCACGCGGGTCGCCGAGATGTTCACGCCCGACTTCTACCTGCCCGAGCACGACCTCTACATCGAGCTGACCACGATGAAGCAGTCCCTCGTCACGCCCAAGAACCGCAAGCTGAGGATGCTGCGTGAGCTGTATCCCGAGCTCAACGTGCGGCTGCTGTACCGCAAGGACTACCAGCAGCTGCTGGCCAAAGCCGGCTACGGAGCGCTGGAGGTCCAGCACCTCAAGAAGGAAGACGTCGGCGAGATCCTCATCTCGCCGGTGGAGCTTGAAACACGCGTCCGGGCGCTCGGCCGAAAGATCTCGCGCGATTACCGCGGCCAGTCGCTGGTGCTGGTCGGGGTGCTCAAGGGCGTCACATTCTTCCTCGCCGACCTGGCCCGCCAGGTCAAGGTTCCTTTCGTCATCGACTACCTGGACCTGCGGCGGTACGCGGGAGCCCAGCCTCAGGACAGGGTGCGCATCGCGCGAGACGTCGACTATCCGATCGAAGGCCGCCACGTGCTGCTCGTCGAAGACATCATCAACACCGGGTTCACGATCGATTACGTGCTGTCCGAGCTGCGCCGCCGGCAGCCCGCTTCCCTGGAGGTCGTGACCCTGCTGGACCGCCCGCTGCGCCGGCTCGTCAACGTCCCCGTCCGCTATGTAGGCTTCCAGATCCCGAACGACTACGTCGTCGGCTACGGCCTCGACTACCGCGAGCTCTACCGCAACCTGCCCTTCATCTGCACCTTGCGCGCCAGCGTTTTCGACATCCCTTCCCCAGGGGTGCCGGCCGCCTGACTGAGCGCCCAGGCGCGAAGCTGTCGCGCCTCCTCGAATGGATGGCCGGTCGTGAATTCTCCGACCTGCTCAGCGGTTCCCTGTTAAGAGAAGTGGAGGCGATCGTCGTGGACGCACACCGCCGGTCGTTCGAGACCGAGGGGAAAAAGTGGTCTCGGCCGGTCGCTTATCGCTGGCTCCGCTACGAGAGCTCCGACCCGGTCGGGCGCCTCGCGGACGGCGTC
>VBGV01000026.1 GCA_005880755.1 Chloroflexota bacterium | reverse complement strand
TCAGGCTCTGTCGTCGCGGCCGTCATGCTCTGGATGGCCTTGCGCATCGCCTTGAGGTCGGAGGCCTTGCGCGATCCCGCCGCGACGCGCACCACCGCTGGCTCGATGAGGCTGCGGTACTGGAGCAGGTCCTCCAGCTCTTTGCGGCTGCGCAGCACGCGGAGGATCAGCCCGTCCGCGGCGTGCGAGTCGTTGTCCAGCCGCGTGACGAAGGTGCCACCGCTGCGGCCGCGCCGCGACTCCACCATGCCCGCGGCCTCCAGCATGCGCAGCGCCTGCTGGATCGTCGGGCGTCCGACTCCGAACATGCCCGCAAGCTCGCGCTCGGCGGGCAGCGATTCGCCGGGCTTGATCAGCCTCAGCGAGATGTGGCGCCGGATCTGCTCGGCCACGTACTCGTGCGCCCGCAGCTGCTGGATGCGCTCGAAGCGCACCCCGGTCGCGGCGTCGGTGCCGTCCGTCTTAACGGCCACGCATCGCCCCCGGCCTGAGCTTCGCGATGTTTTCGACGAAGTTGGTGAACAGCTGCTCGCTGCGCTTCCTGACACTTGGCGCGAGCCGGATCGTCTCTTCCAGCAGAGCGTCGGGGTCGACGCCATCACCGTCCAGCTCGTGGCGATAGGCCTTGACCCAGCTGTCCATGATCTCCGGCGTCACCTCGGGGTGGAACTGCAGCCCGAGGCTCCTTCCGATGACATAGGCCTGCGGCCCGACCTCGGTGTCCGCGATCAGCCGCGCCTCAGGCGGAAGCGTGAACGTGTCGAAGTGCCACTGGAACCACGGGCCTGCGGCGATGAGGTCCGGCTCGCGCGACTGGACGTCGATCCAGCCGATCTCGGAGCGCTCGGAGCGAAAAGACTCGCCGCCCATCGTGCGGGCGAGCAGCTGACCGCCAAAGCAGAGCCCCAGCACCGGCACGTCAGCCTCGACCGCTTCTCGAAGCAGGTCCGCCTCTCTGCGGATGAAGGGCTTGGAGTCGTCGAACGCGGCGAACTCCGAACCGAGCGACGCGATCATGTCGTAGTCGCGCGGGTCGTGCGCCCACTCGTGGAGGTCGATGCGGTGTACGTCGACCTCCGCGCCCTGCGCATCAAGCCATTCGCCCAGGTATCCAGGAGGCGTCGGCTCTTCGTGTTGCAGGATCAGCGCCTTGAGCCTTCGGCTCATGCCACCGGCCTCGCCTCGAGCTTGCTTTCGAGCTCCTTCGCCACCTGCTGCAGCGCTCCGGCATATCGCTCCACCATTTCCGCGAGCTCGGCGTCGGTGCTCGTGAACGGCGGCGCGAACAGCGTCTGATCGCCCGCGAATCCGTCTCGCGTCGGCATCGTGGAGTAGGTGATCAAGCCGTGCTCGAATGCGACGTCGTCGACGCGGCCGGCGGTCCGTAGCTCCGGCGGGAGGAAGGATTTGTGGTCCCGCGGATCTACGTACTCGATGCCGAGCAGGTAGCCGTGGCCGCGGACCTCGTGCACGAACGGGACGTCCTTGAGCGCGGCCGCGAGCTCGTCTCTCAGACGCTGGCCGCGTTGTTTTACGTGCTCGACCAGGCCTTCCTTCTTCAGCACGTCGACCACCGCCAATCCAACGGCGCAGGAGAGCGGCGCGCCGTCCCACGTGTGGCCGAGCGTGAACCTCCGCGAACCCTTCGCGATCGCGTCGTACACGTGCTGCCGGCACAACACGGCGCCGATCGCGGCGTAACCCGCGCCGAGACCCTTGGCCGTGGCGATGATGTCGGGCACCAGGGGCAGGGTTTCGGCGGCGAACCAGTGGCCGGTGCGGCCGATGCCGGTGACGATCTCGTCGAAGCAGATGAGGAAACCGTGCTTCTCGCGCCGCTCGGCGAGGCCTTCCCAGAATCGCTTCGGCGGCGTGTACGCCGGAAGCGCGGCGGCGCTGATGGGCTCGCAGAAGTAGGCCGAAACTGTCTCGGGGCCCGCCGCCTCGAGCGCGCGGTCCAAAGCCTTCAGCGCCTCCTCGCCGGAGGGGTCGAATCGCCAGGTGCTCGGCGGGATGTGCAGGTGGTCCGACATGTACACCTCGAGCGGGCGCTTGAGTCCCGGCCGGCCGGTCAGCGCCAGGGTTGCCATCGTGGGCCCGTGGTAGGCCTGCGCGGGCGAGATCACCTGCCACCGCTTCGACTCGCCGCGGTCGACGTGATAGCGGCGCGCCAGCTGGAGCGCCATCTCGTTCGCCTCCGCGCCGCCGGTGACGAATCGCGCTCGCGTGAAGCCTTCCGGAGCGACGGCGACGAGCTCCTCGGCGAGGCGTTCCTGCGCGGGGTTGGTGAGCCTCTCGTTGTGCACGTAAGCGAGCTTCTCGGCCTGCGCTCGTGCCGCGGCGATGATGTCCTTGCGGCCGTGGCCGAGCGTCGCGGCCATCGAGCCGCCGCTCATGGCGTCGAGGTAGCGCCTGCCCGACTCGTCCTCGACCCACACGCCGTCGCCACGCTTGAGGACCGGGTAGCGGCGGCCGAATTCCAGCGGGAGGACGTGCGTCGTTTGACTGGTCACGACGGCATCCCTGGCTCGGGCCATCACGCCTCCCCTGACTCCCCAACAGGCGATAAGGACTCGAAGAGAGTCGATAGTATCATTGCAATGGATCTCGTACAGATCCATTTGTTCCGAGTCGGGAGGGGGCTACATGGCGACGCAAACCCGCACCGTGAAAGTCATCGAGCCGGCCACCGAAAAAGTCCTCGCCGAGCTGCCGGAGGCGACCGCCGAGGAAGCCGACCAGGCAGTCGCCCGCGCCAAGGCCGCCTACCCCGCATGGAAGGCGGTGGCGCCGAAAGACCGCGCCAACCTGATGCGCCGGATCGCGTCGGCCATCGACAAGCATCGCGAGGAGCTCTCGCAGCTCGAGGCGCGCAACGTCGGCAAGCCGATCAGCGACGCGCGGGGCGAGGTCGGCATGGTGATCGACGTCTTCAACTACTACGCGGGAGCGCCGGAGCGCCTGTTCGGCAAGACGATCCCCGTCGCCGGCGGTGTCGACTTCACCTTTCGAGAGCCGCTCGGAGTGGTGGCGCTGATCGTGCCGTGG
>VBGV01000025.1 GCA_005880755.1 Chloroflexota bacterium | reverse complement strand
GTCTTTGTGCAGCTGTCGTTCGACGTCCTCGGGGTGCGCGCACTCGAGGGTCACGATTCCGCAGCGCTGCTCGCGCGGGCGGGGCGTGAAGGTCTTGACCCCCGCCGCGTCGCAGCGTTCGAGGATGTGGTCGGTGAGGTCCCGGAGCCGCTCCTGGATAGGCTCGACCCCGACCTCCAGGATCAGCTCCAGACCGGCCAGTCCGACATAGTGGCACGCCATCGCCCAGGTTCCGGTCTCCAGCCGGCGGGCGTCGTCCGCGAAGTCGAGCTGCTGCAGGGTGAACGAGAACGGGTCGCGGGTGGCGAACCAGCCGGTCCCGTGGGGGCTGACGCTGGGGATCAGCTCCGGCCTTACATAAAGGAAGGCGGTCCCCGGCCCGCCCGAAAGCCACTTGAGCGTGCCGCCGACGAATGCGTCGCACTCCATCGCAGCGACGTCGATCGGGGAGCACCCGCAGGTCTGGTAGCCGTCGATCAGGCATAGGGCGCCTTTGGCGTGGGCGGCGTCCGCGATCGCGCGAACATCCTGCAGGTAGCCGGTGGTGTAGAACAGGTGGGTCGTCGCCACCAGGGCGGTCCGGTCGTCGATCCGCTCCGCGAAGGCCTCGGGAGGGATGGTCATCCCGTCGGCGCTCGGCACGAACTCGACCTCGCAGTCGGGCCGCGACAGCCACTGGTGACCGATGGTCGGGAAGTCGAGGGCGCCGATCAGGACCTTGTTCCGGCCGGCGGGCAGCGGCAGGCCGGAGGCGAGGGTGGTAAGGGCCACCGATACCGAGGGCGCGATGGCGGTCGAGCCCTGGGGCGCGTTGAGGAGGCCGCCGACTCTGGTCCGAAGGCGTTCCAGGAGCGGGAGCCAGTCGGAGTACCAGACCGGCGTCCCTTTGCCGTCCCAGTCGTTGGCGTACCGCTCGAGCGCCTGCCGGCCCCGGCGGGGAAGGGGGCCGAGGGAGCAGGCGTTCAGGTAGATGTACCGCTCGAGGAGGGGAAACTGGTGGCGGAGGGCCTTCCAGTCGGGCATTCGCTAAAGGTAACTCCCCACCCGAAGCCGCTCACTTTCGGGCGGCGCGTGTGGCGGCGCCAGTGCTATATTGCCCGCACCTCGGTCAGGAGGGGCTCCTCCTGGCCTCGATTTCGCGTCCCCACAAGGGGCCGTGAAGTCGTATACTGGCGTTTCGTGCACGCCCGGCCGCTCACTCTGCCTATTACCTGAGCGCGCCCTTTTTCCTGGAAGGAGTAACGAATTGATCTCAGAGATGAGAGCGCCCTCGCGTCTTTCTTATGGTCGCATTCCCAACCTGGTCGAGCTGAAGGACCTCATCGCGACACAGGTGGAGTCGTTCAACTGGTTCAAGTCGGAGGGCCTCCGAGAGCTCTTCGATGAGATCAACCCGATCACCGACTACACCGGCAAGAACTTCGAGCTCAAGTTTCTCGACTACGAGTTCGGCCAGCCGAAGTTCTCGGTCGAGGAGTGCCGCAACCGCGACATGACCTACGCCGCGCCGCTGCGAATCAAGACCCGCCTGACCATCAAGGAGACGGGGGAGATCAAGGAGTCCGAGGTCTACATGGGCGACTTCGCCATGATGACCCCCGAGGGCACCTTCATCGTCAACGGCACCGAGCGCGTGGTCGTGTCGCAGCTCGTGCGCTCGCCTGGTGTGTACTTCACCGCCGCCGAGGACCCCAACACCGGCCGCAAGCTTTTCGGCGCCAAGCTCATCCCCAACCGCGGCGCGTGGCTGGAGATCGAGACCTCGGCCAAGGACCTGCTGACGGTCAAGATCGACCGCAAGCGGAAGGTCCCCGTGACCGTGCTGCTCAAGGCCCTCGAGCTGCCGCAGCTCAAGGGGACCGAGAACGACCGCGAGGCGCAGAAGCGCGCCCTGCTCGAGATGTTCGGTGACGTGGACAACAACCCCGAGCACCGATACATGGAATCGACCCTCGACAAGGACACGACGATGAAGACCGAGGACGCGCTCCTCGAGCTGTACCGCCGCGTCCGGCCGGGCGATCCCCCGTCCGTCGACAACGCGCGCAACCTGCTGCAGAGCCTCTTCTTCAACCCGCGCCGCTTCGACCTCGGCCGCGTCGGCCGCTACAAGGTCGACAAGCGCCTGGGCCGCGACGAGGAGGACATCCTCGCGCGCGTCCGCCAGCGCGAGCTGCGCATCCTCGAGAAGGGAGACTTCATCGCGTTCCTGCGCAAGCTCATCGAGCTCAACAATGCGCCCCGCGAGAAGCAGATCCCGGACGACATCGACCACCTCGGCAACCGCCGCGTACGCGCGGTCGGCGAGCTCCTGCAGAACCAGTTCCGCATGGGCCTCATCCGGATGGAACGGATCATCAAGGAGCGGATGACGATCAGCGACCCGCACACGGTCACGTCGGCGTCGCTCATCAACGCACGCCCGGTGGTGGCCGCGATCAAGGAGTTCTTCGGCTCCAGCCAGCTGTCGCAATTCATGGACCAGCACAACCCGCTGTCCGAGCTGACGCACAAGCGGCGCCTGTCGGCGCTTGGCCCCGGCGGCCTTTCCCGCGAGCGGGCCGGCTTCGACGTCCGCGACGTGCACCACAGCCACTACGGACGCATCTGCCCGATCGAGACGCCGGAAGGTCCGAACATCGGGCTGATCGGCAACCTCGCGACGTACGCCAAGGTCAACGAGTTCGGGTTCGTGGAGACGCCGTTCCGCCGCGTCTACAACCGCATGTCGGTCAGCGAGGAGAGCTCAGAGAAGCTCGTCGGACGCACGCTGCGCCGGGCAGCGGTCGACAACAAGGGCAAGGAGGTCCTCCCGACCCACCAGACGCTCGACGACAAGGACGTGCAGAAGCTGCTCAAGGGCCACGTCGCCGGAGTGGAGATCGTGCCGTGGGTCTCGACCGAGGTCGAGTACCTCTCCGCGGACGAAGAGGACATGTTCGGCATCGCCCAGGCCAATGCCGCCCTCACACCTGAAAACCATTTCGCGGACGCGCGCGTGCCCGCGCGGGCTCGCGGCGATTTCAAGATCGAGGACGTCGGCAACATTCAGTACATGGACGTGTCGCCGAAGCAGATCGTCTCGGTGGCGACGGCCATGATCCCGTTCCTCGAGCACGATGACGCCGGCCGCGCCCTCATGGGCGCCAACATGCAGCGCCAGGCGGTGCCCCTTCTGGTCACCGACGCGCCGCTGGTGGGCACCGGCGTCGAGTACTACGCCGCCAAGGATTCAGGCGAGATGATCGTCGCCGACGTCGCCGGCACGGTGGTCGACGTCGCGCACCCCAAGGACCTCAGGGCCGTGCACGCGACGCCGGTCTTCGAGATCGTCGTCAAGCCGGACGGGAACGGACCTGAGCGGCACTACCCGCTCCAGAAGTTCGCCCGCTCCAACCAGGGCACGTGCCTCAATCACCGCGCCAAGGTCAAGCCAGGCCAGCACGTCGAGAAGGGCGACATCCTCGCGGACGGACCGGCCATCGAGGACGGCGAGATGGCGCTCGGCCGCAACGTGCTCGTCGCCTTCATGCCGTGGGAGGGATACAACTTCGAGGACGCGATCCTTCTCTCCGAGCGCGTGGTCAAGGAGGATATGTACACCTCGATCCACATCGAGGAGCACGAGTCCGAGGCGCGCGAGACCAAGCTCGGTCCGGAAGAGATCACGCGCGACATCCCCAACGTCGCCGACGACGCGCTGCGCAACCTCGACGAGCGCGGCATCGTCTACATCGGCGCGGAGGTCCAGCAGGGCGATATCCTGGTCGGCAAGATCACGCCCAAGGGCGAGACCGAGCTCTCGGCCGAGGAGCGCCTACTGCGCGCGATCTTCGGTGAGAAGGCGCGCGAGGTCCGTGACTCGAGCTTGCGCGTACCTCACGGCGAGCGCGGCATCGTGGTCGACGTCAAGGTGTTCTCGCGTGAGAACAAGGACGAGCTCGGCCCGGGCATCAACGAGATGGTCCGTGTCTACCTCGCCCAGAAGCGAAAGATCTCGGCCGGCGACAAGATGGCCGGCCGCCACGGCAACAAGGGCGTCGTCGCCAGGATCATGCCCGCGGAGGACATGCCTTACCTGCCGGACGGCACCCCGGTGGACATCGTGCTCAACCCGCTCGGTGTGCCGAGCCGCATGAACCTCGGCCAGGTGCTCGAGACCCATCTCGGGTGGGTGGCCTCGACGCTGGGCATCAAGATCGCAACCCCGGTTTTCGACGGCGCCCCGATGGAGACCATCGTCGCCGAGCTCAAGAAGGCCGGGCTGCCCGAGGACGGTAAGGTCCGGCTGCGGGACGGCCGCACCGGCGAGGAGTTCGACGAGCCGGTGACTGTGGGCATGATCTACATGCTCAAGCTGGCCCACCTGGTCGAGGACAAGATCCACGCGCGCTCGACCGGGCCGTACAGCCTGGTCACCCAGCAGCCGCTGGGCGGCAAGGCGCAGTTCGGCGGACAGCGGTTCGGAGAGATGGAGGTCTGGGCGCTCGAAGCCTACGGCGCGGCGCATGTGCTCCAGGAGATCCTGACGGTCAAGTCCGACGACATCGTCGGCCGCGTGAAGGCGTACGAGGCGATCGTCAAGGGCGACAACACGCTCGAAGCCGGCATCCCGGAGTCGTTCCGCGTGCTGGTCAAGGAGCTGGAAGGTCTTGCGCTCGGGGTCGAGATCCTGAGCGAGGACGAGCGCCAGATCGTTTTGTCAGAGGAAGACATTCCCGAGATCCCGCTGGATCTCGGCATCAGCCTCGAGCGCGAAGAGCTCGGGGAGGATTCTGCCGAGTGAAGCGAGGCGGAATCCGGTATTCAAATATGAGGAGTCCTCGCGAAATCGCCAGATTTCGTGAGGTTCAGCTGAGTAGGTAATAGAGGAGAAGAGGGACAACTTGCTGAAGCTCGAAAACTTCGATGCACTAAAGCTCTCGCTGGCTTCGCCGGAGACGATCATGTCGTGGTCGCACGGCGAGGTGACCAAGCCGGAGACCATCAACTACCGGACGCTGCGCCCAGAGCGCGACGGTCTTTTCTGCGAGCGCATCTTCGGCCCGACGCGGGACTGGGAGTGCCACTGCGGAAAGTACAAGCGGTACCGGTACAAGGGCATCATCTGCGACAAGTGCGGCGTCGAGGTGACGCGCTCCAAGGTGCGCCGCGAGCGCATGGGGCACATCAAGCTCGCGTCGCCGGTCAGCCATGTCTGGTACTTCAAAGGCATCCCGAGCCGCATGGGCTTGCTGCTCGACATGTCTCCGCGCAACCTCGAGAAGATCCTCTACTTCGCCAACTACATCGTCACCGACGTCCACGAGGAGGCGCGCGCCGACATGCTCGCCGCCCTCACCATGGACAAGGACGAGCGCGCGATCCGGCTGCGCGCCGACATCGACGCCAAGTCCAAGGAGCTGCGCGCCGAGCACGAGGGCAAGACCAAGAAGCTGAAGGGCGAGGTCGATGCCGAGGTGGCAAGGCTCGAGGAAGAGCTCCAGGAGTCGGTCGACAAGCTGACCACGCAGGGCAAGAAGGTCACCGAGACCATCAAGGCCGGCATCGGCACCAAGGCTCGCCGCGACTACTCGGTCGGCCTCGAAGACGACGAAGAGGTCGTGGTCGAGAAGGGCGAGACGTTCGCGCGCGAGATGTCGCGCGCCGTCCTCGGCAAGGTCCAGGAGAAGATCGAGAAGCTCGAGGCCAACACCAAGGCCGCGCAGAAGCGTGCCAAGGATCGCCTCGACGCTGACAAGAAGGCGCTCGAAGCGCAGATCGAGGCCGCGACCAAGACGCAGCGCGAAGGCATCCAGGGAGAGCTGGAGGCGCTGCAGCAGGAGATCGAGGCCACCCGCACCGACCTCGAGGCGCTGCACCCCAAGCAGATCCTCACCGACACGCAGTACCGCGATTACTCGGAGCGGTTCGGGCGCGCGTTCCGTGCCGGCATCGGCGCGGAGGCCGTCCGCGACCTGCTTTCGCGCATCGAGCTGCAATCAGAGATGTACCGGCTGCGCGAGGAGTCGAAGTCCTCGAGCGGCCAGCGCAAGCAGAAGGCCATCAAGCGACTGAAGGTGGTCGAAGACTTCCGCAAGTCGAACGCCAGCCCGACGTGGATGGTGCTCGAGGTCCTGCCCGTAATTCCACCCGAGCTGCGCCCGATGGTTCAGCTCGACGGCGGCCGCTTCGCCACGTCCGACCTGAACGACCTCTACCGCCGCGTGATCAACCGCAACAACCGGCTGAAGAGGCTGCTCGAGCTCGGCGCTCCCGAGATCATCGTGCGCAACGAGAAGCGGATGCTCCAGGAGGCGGTCGACGCCCTCATCGACAACGGCCGCCGCGGCCGCGCGATCACCGGCACGGGCAACCGCAAGCTGAAGTCGCTCTCCGACATGCTCAAGGGCAAGCAAGGCCGGTTCCGCCAGAACCTGCTCGGCAAGCGCGTTGACTACTCCGGCCGGTCGGTCATTGTCGTCGGCCCCGAGCTGAAGCTCCATGAGTGCGGTCTCCCCAAGAAGATGGCGCTCGAGCTCTTCAAGCCGTTCGTCATGCGCGAGCTCGTCAACAAGGGCTACACGACCAACATCAAGTCCGCAAAGCGCATGGTGGAGCGCAGCCGCACCGAGGTCTGGGATGTCCTCGACGAGGTGATCCGCGATCATCCGGTGCTGCTCAACCGCGCCCCGACCCTGCACCGCCTGGGGATCCAGGCGTTCATGCCCGTGCTCGTGGAAGGTTCGGCGATCCAGATCCACCCGCTCGTCTGCGCCGCGTTCAACGCGGACTTCGACGGCGACCAGATGGCCGTGCACGTGCCGCTGTTCAGCGGTGCTATCGCCGAGGCCAAGAACCTGATGATGTCCTCACAGAACATCCTGTCCGCGGCGGACGGCCACCCGGTGGTGGCGCCGACGCAGGACGTCGTTCTGGGCTGCTACTGGCTGACCGCCACCCGCGGCGAGATGCCCGCCGGCGACGAGGCCGTGCGCAAGCTCCGGGCCTACACCTCGGAGAGCGAAGTACTGCTCGCGCTCGAGATGAAGGTCGTCAAGCTCCAGGACTGGATCAGAGTCCGCAACGGCGGACAGCTCATCGTCACGACGCCGGGGCGCGTGGTCTTCAACCAGCCTTTGCCCGTCGGCAAGGAACCGGTCGAGACGACGATGACCCCGCTCGCGTTCCAGAACGCTCACTTCGACCGCAAGGCGCTGCGCACGCTGGTGGCCGAGCTGTACCGCCTGTACGGCAGCGACACCACGGCGATCGTCGTCAACGACATCAAGCGGCTCGGATTCCGGTACGCGACACAGGCCGGGATCACGGTCTCCGCGATGGACATTCCGCACCCCGAGTCGAAGTGGCAGATCATCCACGCCACCGAGAAGGAAGTTGCCGAGGTCGAGCGCATGTACCGGCGCGGCGTCATGACCGAGGACGAGCGCTACCGCAAGGTCATCGAGCTGTGGCAGCGCGCTTATGAGCAGGTGGGAAATGCCACCGAGCTCGCGTTCGACAAGTTCAGCCCGATCTGGATGATGATGGGCTCGGGCGCCCGCGGCAACATCCAGCAGATCCGCCAGCTCGCGGGCATGCGCGGCCTGATGGCCGACCCCACAGGCCGGATCATCGACCTGCCGATCATGGCCAACTTCACCGAGGGCCTGACCGTGCTCGAGTACTTCATCTCGACGCACGGCACGCGCAAGGGACTGGCCGACACCGCCCTCCGCACCGCGGACTCCGGTTACCTGACGCGCCGTCTCGTCGACGTCGCCCAGGACGTGATCGTGCGCGTGGAGGACTGCGGTACCACCAACGGAATCTGGGTCCGCGACATCACCCCCGAGCGGGCGAAGAACGAACCCATCTACGAGAAGATCGCCGGCCGTGTCGTCTCTGAGGACATCACGGTCGACGGCAAGGTGCTGGTTGCGGCCGGCACCTCGATCACCGACGAGAACGCACGCAAGATCATCGCCGCCGGCGTCCCGGTCAAGATGCGTTCCGTGCTCGTGTGCGAGGCCCGCGAGGGCGTCTGCCGCACGTGCTACGGGCGCAACCTGGCCACCGGCAAGGTCGTGGAGATCGGGGAGGCGGTGGGCGTCATCGCCGCCCAGTCAATCGGCGAGCCGGGCACCCAGCTGACCATGCGCACGTTCCACACCGGCGGTGTCGCCGGCGTGGACATCACGCAGGGCCTGCCTCGCGTGGAGGAGCTGTTCGAGGCTCGCATCCCCAAGGGCAAGGCCATCATCTCCGAGATCGACGGCGAGCTCGAGATCATCCGCCAGGAGGGCACGCGCAAGGTGCGCGTGATCTCTCGGGAGGAGTTCGAGGTCTCCTATCCGGTCGACCCCAAGATGACCCCGATCGTCAAGAGCAAGGACGACGTCATGGAAGGCCAGGAGCTCGCACGTGACGCCAAGGGCAACGCGGTTCGCACCCGGCACGCCGGGAAGGTGACGGTGTCGACCAAGGAGGTCACCGTCCGCACGCTCGACGAAGAGCTCCGCGAGTACGCGATTCCCCACCAGGTCCGCATCCGCCCCGAGCTCGACCGTCGCGACGGGCAGAAGGTGTTCATCAAGGCCGGCCAGCAGATCACGGAGGGATCCATCTCACCTCAGGAGCTGCTCCACATCCTAGGCAAGGAGGCGGTGCAGACCTTCCTGGTCGACGAGGTCCAGAAGGTCTACCGAAGCCAGGGCGTGGACATCAACGACAAGCACATCGAGGTCATCGTCCGCCAGATGATGCGGAAGGTCCGCGTCGACTCTGCCGGCGACACCGGCCTGCTGCCGGGCGAGATCGTCTCGCAGTGGGAGTACGAGGAGGGCAACGCCAAGGCGCTGGCGGAGGGCGGCGAGCCCGCCACCGCGCAGACCGTGCTGCTCGGCCTCATCAAGGCCGCGCTGAACACCACCTCGTGGCTTTCGGCGGCGTCCTTCCAGGAGACCACCCGCGTGCTCACCGAGGCCGCGATCAGCGGCAAGGTGGACCGCCTGCGTGGGCTCAAGGAGAACGTGATCATCGGCAAGCTCATCCCGGCGGGTACCGGGCTCGACTACTACAAGAAGCAGCGGGAGCAGGCGGCCCGGATCCTCGAAGAGGAGCCGATCGACCTGGAGACGCTTTCGGTGTAAATATGAGAGGGAACCTGTCGGTTCCCTCTCATCGCCGCGCTACGCGCGGCTGCTCTCTTTCCCGCTGTTCGGATTAGCTGAATATTTCCTCCCTGCAGCGCGAGCGGCCGAAGTGAACGCGGGTTAGACGGCCTGGCGAAGCCAGGCCTACAAGCCCTCCCTTTTTATTCAGACATGAAAAAAGGAGGCTAACCCTGGCGGGCGCCCCCTTGTGCACGTACGGCTGACTGTAGCTGAAATCGCCCCGATTGTCGATCTATAGATATGGCCGGTCACCGTGGGATGATTGCCATGTGATCCCAAGCTCCAGGCTGCTGCGCGCCATGGCGATCGTACTGGTGGTTTCGGCGGTTGTGACGGCGTGCAACACGCCGCCGCTAACGCAGGGGCCCAGGCTCGCCAAGGACCAGACCCTTCACGTTCAGCTCGATGATCAGCCCGCGACGCTGGATCCCGGGCAGAC
>VBGV01000024.1 GCA_005880755.1 Chloroflexota bacterium | reverse complement strand
GTCACCGCCTCCACGACGCCGCCCGTCTCGCGCGCGATCCGGTTGACGTAGATCCCGTCCGAGGGGTTGCCGATCGCGATCGACCGCGCGATGGTGGCCGGCTTGACCGGCAGCACGCGGTCCGGGGTGTCGGAGTGAAACGCGTTGTACACCGGCGCACAGCCCAGCGCCTGTGCGCCCGTGAACGCCGGCACGCGATCAGAACGAACCAGCCCGTACTCGATCAGCTCACTCGCCGCCTGGCGATGGCGCACGAACTGGCAGCCGCTCGCGATCGGGATGATGATCTCGTCGGGCAACTTCCAATCGAGCTGCTCGGCGGTCTCGAACGTCAGCGTCTTCGACCCTTCCGCATAGAACGGTCGGATGTTGATGTTGCAGAACGCCCATGGCGTCGACTCGATCAGCTGCGAGCAAAGACGATTGACGTCGTCGTAGTTGCCGCGCACGGTCACGAGATTTGGATCGAACACGCTGATGCTCGCTACCTTCGCGGGCTCGAGGTCGTAGGGAATGAAGACGAAGCATTCGAGCCCGGCTCGAGCCGCGTAGGCGGCGACCGCGTTGGCCAGGTTGCCGGTCGACGCGCAAGCGATCGTCTCGAAACCATGCGCCCGAGCCCAGCTGATCGCCACCGACACCACCCGGTCCTTGAACGAGTTGGTCGGGTTCATGCTGTCGTTCTTCAGGTAGAGGTTGCGCAGCCCGAGCTCCGCGCCCAGCCGGTCCGCCTTGACCAGCGGCGTGAAGCCCTCGCCCAGCGTGACGACCGCAACTGAGTCTTCGACCGGAAGCAGATCTCGGTATCGCCACATGGACTTTGGGCCCTGCTCGATCCGCTGCCGGCTCACGATCTTCTTCAGCACCGCCTTGTCGTACACGGCGTCGAGCGGGCCGAAGCACATCTCGCAGACGTGCGTGGCCTGGAGCTCGTACTCCGCGCCGCATTCACGGCAGCGCAACCCGACGACTTTGGGCACGGGGCTCAGTTTAGAGAGCGCGAATCTCCAGCCACCACTCGAGCGCGGCACCGGCCTCGAGCATCGCAGTGTCTGGGCCAGGACCCTCGTACCCGCCAAAAGCAGGCTCGATCGCGATCTGGCGATAGCCGCCCAGGTCGCCGTTGCATGCCCAGATGCTCACGTACGGGGTCAGCTCCGGATCCCAGCGCAGCTCGATGCGCTTGCCCGATGGCCACGCCAGCTCCTCCCTGCTCGTCGATCCCTTGGGCAAGAAGACCTTGGTGCTTGCGCCCTCGGCCAGCTCGATCCGCATACCCGACTCGTACCGGAACAACGGGTGGGCGCACCAAAACGCCGGGTGCGGCTCAGCACCCAGATTCCTATAGACGTAGTCGACGCGGACGATCTCCGCGACGTCGATCGACCGTTCCAGCTCCCACGGCAGAATTCGACCCCGGCACAGCGTCACGCCGGAACGCACCACCTCCCATGGCAGCCGCCACGCCTCGCCGTGGTCGGGCAGCGTGTCGGTCTCTTCCACGTTCGGCACCATCTCGTCCCAGCCCCACGCCCCGCCCTCGACGAACCCTTTCGCGTTAGGCTGGTCGACTCCGATGCCCTGGTCCAGGAGTTCCTCGCCGTCGAGGCGGAGGGACGTGATCCGCCCACCACGCTCAGGCCGCACCTCGAGATCCCAACGCTTCGAGCGCAATCTCATCGGCGCGGCGATCGTAGCCGGCCTGTCGATCGGCGCCTGCGGTCCGGCCACCGGCAAGCTCGTCCATCCGAGCCCGACGCCGGTCGCGGCCGTCCAGACGCCGCCCGAGGCTGCGAGCCCGGAACCCTCACCCACCCCCACCCCATCGCACGTGTTCATCATCGTGATGGAGAACCGGTCAGCGAGCCAGGCGATCACCGGGCGCTACACGTCGCAGCTCGCCGCGCAGTACGGCGTCGCCACCAACTACCGCGGCGTTTCGCACCCGAGCCTGCCCAACTACCTGGCCATGACCTCGGGCAGCACGTGGGGCATCACCGACGACGGATTCCACAACCTGCCCGCGGGCGGGCTCGGCGGGCAGCTGACCGCGGCCGGCATCGAATGGCGCGCCTATATGGAAGGCATGGGCGCCAACTGCTTTCGCAACGGCAACGGCTACGCGCTCAAGCACAACCCCTTCGCCTACTACGGAAGCGCGTGCCCAGCCCAGGTCGTGCCGTTCAGCCAGTTCTCGAACGACATGAGCGCCGGCGTTCCGCGCTTCGTGTGGATCACCCCGGACATGTGCCACGACGGGCACGACTGCTCGACGGCAACCGCGGACTCGTGGCTCGAGCAGACTGTGCCCACGATCCTCGCCAGCAGCGCCTGGCGGGACAACGGCGTCCTGTTCATCACGTGGGACGAGGGCGAGGACAGCGCCAACTCGGTTCTGACGCTCGTGGTCCAGCCGGACCAGCTGAACCACAGCAGCAGCCAGGCCTACAACCACTACTCGCTGCTGGCGGCCATCGAAGATCGCCTTGGCGTTGCTCGACTCGGCGCCGCGGCGCAGGCGGAGCCGATGACCGACCTCCTCGCGACCAAGCCGCTGGCCCGATTACGGAACGGCGCCTGACCCCGCGCGCCCCAGTGCGCCCGTCCAGTAGGTGATCGACTCCAGGAATTCCTCGTCGACCTTGACGCCGAGACCTGGCCCCGCGGGAACTTGCAACCGCCCGTCTTTCAAGACGAACGGCTCGGTGATGTCGCGGCGGTAATAGCGGTCGGAGGCGGACGTGTCGCCGGGCAGCGTGAAGCCGGGCATCGCCGCCATGGCCACGTTGCCGGCGCGGCCGATCCCGGTCTCCAGCATTCCGCCCATCCACACCGGAATGCCTCGCGCAACGCACAGGTCGTGGATCTTGCGCGCCTCCAGGTAGCCGCCGACCCGCCCGGGCTTGATGTTGATCACCCGACAAGCGCCGAGCTCGATCGCGTCGGCCGCGTTCTGCGCGGACTCGATCGACTCGTCGAGGCAGATCGGAGTGCGGACGGTCCGCGCAAGCTTGGCGTGATCGAGAACCTTGTCCTCCGGCAGCGGCTGCTCGATCAGCAGCAGGTCGAAGGGGTCGAGCTGCGCGAGAAGGGCCGCATCGGCGAGCGAGTAAGCCGTGTTGGCATCCACCTGCAGCGGCACGTCACGAAAACGCTCGCGCACCGCGCGAACCGGCTCGACGTCCCACCCTGGTTTGATCTTCAGCTTGATCCGGCGGTAGCCCTGGTCGAGGTAATCACCGACCGTCTGCAACAGCTCGGGGATGGACGCGTGGATGCCAACCGATACGCCGCAGTCGACCTCGCGCCTCACCGCGCCGAAAAATTGCGCGAACGATTCGCCGCGAGCGCGCAGCTCCGCGTCGAGCACGGCCATCTCGATCGCCGCTTTCGCCATCTTGTGCCCATGCACGGGATGCAGAACGGTGGCCACATCGGCGGCCACCAGGTCGCGATTGAGCAGCCTGGGAATCAGATGGTCGACCAGGACACGCCGCGCGCCGTCGACGTACTCCGATGAATACGTGGGCTCATCGCTCGCGACGCACTCGGCCCAGCCCTCGCCCTGGTCGGTCACAGCCTTGAGCAGCAGCAC
>VBGV01000023.1 GCA_005880755.1 Chloroflexota bacterium | reverse complement strand
TCGCCGAGCCGCTGCTCGAGAAGCTGAAGCGAAGGCTCTCGACGCTGCGCCTGGGCGACCCGCTCGACAAGAACACCGACATCGGAGCCATCAACTCGCGCGCTCAGCTCGAGAAGATCCAGGGCCTGGTCGAGTCGGGGATCGAGGAGGGCGCCGAGCTCTACCAGCCGGAATGTGTGCTGCCCGATCGGGGATTCTGGTTCCCGCCGTCCCTTTTCACGAACGTGTCGCAGTCGTATCGCATCGCGCGCGAGGAGATCTTCGGCCCGGTGCTGTCGGTGCTTACGTTCCGCACGCCCAACGAGGCCGTCGAGAAGGCGAACAACACGCCGTATGGACTTTCCGCCGGCGTCTGGACCGACAAGGGCTCGCGGATCCTATGGATGGCCGAGCGCATGCGCGCCGGCGTGGTGTGGGCGAACACGTTCAATCGCTTCGACCCCACCTCGCCGTTCGGCGGCTACAAAGAGTCGGGTTTTGGGCGCGAGGGCGGGGTGCACGGCCTGCTGCCGTACCTGGAGCTGAACTGAAGTGGACGTGCGGAAGACGTACAAGCTGTTCGTGAACGGCGAGTTCGTGCGCTCCGAGTCGGGACGCGCGTACCGGCCCGACGGCAAGGTCAACGTCCCGCGTGGCTCACGCAAGGACCTGCGTGACGCCGTGCGCGCGGCGCGCACCGCATTCCCCGCATGGGCGGGGCGGACGGCGATGAACCGCGGCCAGATCCTTTACCGCGCTGCGGAGATGCTGGACGGCCGCGCCGCGCAGTTCGTCGAGCTTCTGGGCGGCGGAGCACGAGCTCGCCGCGAGCTCGACCAGGCGGTGGAGACCCTGATCTGGTACGCGGGCTGGACCGACAAGCTGTCGCAGGTCACCGGCACGGTGAATCCGGTCGCCGGGCCTTACTTCAACTTCACGATCCCGGAGCCGACGGGCGTGGTGGCGATCATCGCGCCGGAAGAAGCTCCGCTCGCCGGCCTGGTCAGGCGCCTCACACCCGCCCTGTGCGGGGGCAACGTCGTGGTCGCGCTCGCAGCGGAATCGAGCCCGCTTGCGGCGTTGACCCTCGCCGAGGTGCTGGCCACCAGCGACGTGCCCGCCGGCGTGGTCAACATCATCAGCGGCCAGCGCAAGGAGCTGCTCGGGTGGCTCGCCTCGCACATGGACGTCAATGCGATCGACGTGGCCGGTTGCACGCCCGACGAAATCAAGGCGATCGAGGAGGCGGCGGCGGGCAACGTGAAACGCGTGATCAAAGTCACGTCGAAGGAGCAGAGTCCTTATCTCATCGCCGCTTTCATGGAAATGAAAACCATCTGGCACCCAATCGGTGTTTGACGCCCTCTAGAATTGCACTTGCATGACTGAGGTGCTGACGCGGCCCCAGCCACAGAGCGCTTCTTCCCATCGTGGTCTGGACAGGCCGATCGCGCCAATGATCTCCTCCGCCCAGATCGCGCGCCGCGTGCGGCGCCTCGGGCGTCAGATATCCGAGGTCTACGCGGACATCGATACCCCGCTCGTCATGGTCGTCATCCTCAAGGGCGCGACCGTCTTCGCGGCCGACCTGTTGCGCAGCCTCAGCATCCCCGCCGAGCTCGAGTTCGTGCGCGCCTCCAGCTATCCGACCGGCACCTCGAGCAACGGCCGGCTGCGACTCGCCCACATGGTCGAGGGCCCGCTCGTGAGCCGGCACGTGCTGCTGGTCGAGGACATCATCGACTCGGGCGTCACGGTCAATGCGGTGGCGAAACGGATCCGCAAGCTGGGCGCCTCATCGGTGAGGCTCGCCGCGCTGCTCGACCGTCCTGCGCGGCGGCAGGTCGAGGTCAAGATCGACTTCACCGGGTTCGTCATCCCGGACCGATTCGTGATCGGCTATGGCCTGGACTACGCCGGGCTGTATCGCGAGCTGCCTCACATCTATTCGCTGACATAGCCTCTCCGTATCTCAGCTGGAAGAAAGCCGAGCTGCATTCGCACCTCGACGGTGCGGTGCGTGTCTCCACCGCGGAGGAGCTTTCGGGCAATCAAGGGCTTCGCATGGTCGCGCCCGACGATTGCCCCAGCCAGGCCGAGTACATCAAGTACTTCGAGCCCGCAATCGCCGTGATGCAGACCGAGGAAGCGCTCGAACGGATCGCGCTCGAGCTGTGCATCGATTCCGCGGCCGAGAACGTCGACTACCTCGAGGTGCGCTGGGCGCCCCGCCTGCACCTGCAGCGCGGCCTCACGGTGGCGCAGGTGATCCGGGCCGTCCTCTCGGGACTGGACTCCGGCCCGATCGAGGCGGTCGCGATCGTCTGCGCGATGCGCCAGCACGCGTCCGACGAAAACGTGGAGCTGGCGCGCGTCGCGGGGAATTTCGCGGGCCGCGGCGTGGTCGGATTCGACCTGGCGGGGGACGAGGTGCGCTTCCCGGCGACACCGCAGCGGCCGGCCTTCGAAGCAGCACGTGCGGCGGGACTGCATCTCACCTGCCACGCCGGCGAGGCGGGCGATCCATCGCACGTCGAGGACGCGCTGGACCTGGGAGCGGAACGCATCGCGCACGGCGTGATCGGAGCCGGCGACGAACGCGTCGCCGCGCGACTTCAAAGCGAAGGCGTTGTGCTCGACATGTGCCCCACCGCGAACTGGAAGACCAAGGCGGTGGCGACCATCGCAGACCACCCGCTGCCGCGCCTTGTTCGGGCCGGCGTGCGTTGCACGATCAGCACCGACTCGCGGACGGTCGCGGACACGACGCTGAGCCACGAGTTCGAGCTGATGTCGAAGGCGGGCATGACCGACGAAGAGCTCCGGAGCTGCAACGAGACCGCTTACGCGGCGAAGTTCGGTTAGTTCCCGGCCGACCACACCCGGTTAGTCCGGACTCTCAGCCCCCACCCCTCGCCCAAACCCCGGATAGTCCGGACTGTCCGGCGAATGGAGCGCGACTCAGTTCCCGGTCCCAAACAACCGGTCGCCGAAGTCGCCCAGGCCCGGCACGATGTACGCCTTGTCGTTGAGCCGTTCGTCGAGTGCGGCGGTGTAGACGTTGACCTCGGGGTGCCGCTCTTCGAGCACCTTCACGCCTTCCGGCGCCGCCACGATGCACACCATCCGGGTGTCTCGCCCGCCCGCTTCCTTGATCAGGTCCAGCGCCTGCGCCGCCGAGCCGCCCGTCGCGAGCATCGGGTCGAGCAGCAGCGGGATCTTGCCCTGCAGGCGCGGCAGCTTGTTGTAGTAGATGCGCGCGACTGCGGTCTCCTCGTCGCGCTCGAGGCCGATGTAACCGACGCTCACGCGCGGAAGAAGCTCGAGCACCGGGGCGAGCAGGCCGAGACCCGCACGGAGCACGGGGATCGCGACGACCTCGGTCTCGACCGCGATCGCCTCCGCCTCGGCCAGCGGCGTGCGCACCTTGCCACGGCGTACGGGCAGGTCCGCCGTCGCCTCATAGAGGAGATACGTGATCACCTTGCGCGCGAGCACCCGGAATTCCTCGGGCGGCGTGGTGGTGTCGCGCAGGCCGCGCAGGCTGTCCGCGACGAGCGGATGCTTACTGACGCTGAGTGGCAAGGGCGTCGCGAGCGATAAGCCGACGCACAGCGTCGACGGCGACCTTCAGCATGCGGTCCATGTACGAGGGGTCGAGGTGATGGATCTCGCCGGCGCCGAGCTCATCGACGCATAAGTTGATCGTGCCTGCTCGCAACTTCC
>VBGV01000021.1 GCA_005880755.1 Chloroflexota bacterium | reverse complement strand
GGCGGATCTCGTGGACATGAACTCCCAGGCGTCAACCCAGCACAAGGACCCCGACGCGATCGCCAAGGCCTACCTGGAAAAGCACAACTACTTCAGCTAACGTTCGGACCGGATGGAGCGAGAAGCGGCGCTCGCCGACTTCGAAACCGCCCGCAAGGAATGGGAGGCGGCCTTTGCGAAGGTGCCCGACGGCGCGCTGACGTACCTTAAGCCGGGCGACGACTACTCGCTCGGCGGTCTCCAGGTGCACGTCAACTGGGTGCTGGTGCACTACCGCCGTGTCCTCGACGGCATCCTCGCGGCGGGTTTTGCCGAGACAGCTCCGGCGGACCCTCCGGCCGACGTGCGGCGCGCCCTTGAAGGCGCCAAACACGGATTGATGCCGGCGGAGCGGCGCAGCTCCCTCGCCGAGATGGCGCAGCTCCATGCCACGGTTCGATCGATCATCTGCGAGTTGGCTGAGGAAGACTGGTCGCGCAAGGCGTCTGTGATCTACGGGGAGGGGCAGGATCCTTACCCGACCAGCCCCGAGGACGTCATCGGCTGGCTGCGCGACCACTATCGCGAGCACGTCCAGCAAAGCGCGGACCTGATCGAGGAGTGGGCGGCAGCCCACGGGAGCTAGCCCTAAGGCAGACGGTTGATCCAATCGTCCCTCGAATACTTCGACTCGACGAGGCGGCGCGCCATTTCCAGCTCAGCTCGCGATACCTCAGCGTCGCTCGCGTTGAACTCCCGCGTGAAATAGGCGTGCAGTTTCCGTGCGACCTCATCGCAGCTGAGACTCGTGAACCAGGACAGGGGCGATACGGATTTCTCGGCGCTGCGCACGCCGCGCTCAGCCAAACGTTCCCGCCCGAGCCGGATCAAGCGGGGCAGCAGCTCGACGTCCATCGAGTGGGCCATCGTCGTGTGATGCAAGACGAACCCCCGCCGCCGTGCCTGCGCCGCGCCGCCGATCTTGCCGCGAGGCGAGATGATGTCGTTGATCTCGCGATAGGACGCCGGGACGCCGAGCTCATTGAACGCGCGCACGGCCCATCCGTCGAGCAGCGCGTATGACTTGCGAAAGCTGATCCCCGCGACGATCGAATCCGGCAGGTACATCGAGTATGTGATCGTGCGGTCGGGCTCGCAGAGCATCGCGCCGCCCCCGCTCATGCGTCGCGTGATGACGAATCCGAGATCCTCGGCCGCGGCGAGGTCGACCTCGTTCATCACGGATTGATGCGATCCGATCACCAGCGCGCGTTCGATCCACCGCCATAAGCGCATCGTCGGCGGGCGTTGTCCGCTCATCACCTGCTGGAGCAAGACCTCGTCGAGCGCCATGTGCATGTGCGCCGGATGAGGACCCGGTGGGATCACGTCCCACCGTGCTTGGCCGAGGCTTGGGGTCATCACGGCTCTGCCAGTATTCCTGATGAAGATGGCGCGATAACGCACCGATGGCGCCGGCGATGCGCATGGCGCGCGTCGGAAGGACCTCGTTGGCGCCAAAGGTGCGCAATTCGCTAACTTCGCAAGAACGGCGTGCGAAACGCCATAGCTAGATATGGGGATGGCTGTGCAACCCATTCGGATCGTGCCGCTCCGGCTGGAGGCGGCGGCGCCGGTCGTCAGGCCGCAGCTCACATATCGAAGTGGGCCGCTGCTCGCGTCGGTGGAGGCCTTTCTCTTCTTCTGGGGCGACGCCTGGCAGCAGGCGCCGCAGTCCGCGCTCGTGCAGCAGCTGAACGATTTCTTCGTCTTCGTGCTGGCCAGCCCACTGATGGATCAGCTGTCGGAATACAGCACGCTGGACTTCGCGATCACGCACGGCTCGCGCAGCGGCGCCATAGCTCTCACCACCGCGCCTCCTCCGAGCGTGGAGGACGCCGATATCCAGCGTTTCGTCCAGGAGGAGATTGCCTCCGATCCCGCGGTGCCGCAGCCGACCGCGAACTCGCTGTACTTCGTGTTCCTTCCACCTGGCGTGACCGTCGGGCTCGACGGCGGCTCGTCGTGCGTGAATTTTTGCGGATACCACAGCGCCATCGATGACAAGGTGTTCTACGCGGTCATGCCATACCCCGACTGCGGCGGATGCACCGGCGCCCTCACAGTCTTCGACGCGCTCACATCGACCAGCTCGCACGAGCTGTGCGAAGCGATCACCGACCCGGTGCCGGGCCGGGGCTGGTACGACGACCAGAACGGCGAGATCGGCGACATCTGCGCATGGCAGACGAAGCGGCTCGGCGACTATCTGGTGCAGCTCGAGTGGTCGAACCAGCAGCGCAAGTGCATTTGAGCACCAAAAAGAGCCCGATCGAGCACGTCGTGATCATCGTCAAGGAGAACCACGGCTACGACAATTACTTCGGCAAGTTTCCCGGCGGCAACGGCGTCGCGCTGGCGGCGAGCCCCAACCCCCCACCCAAGGACCCCGACCACCGCCACGCGGCATGGCTCACGCGCGACAAGACCGCGCCTCGCCTCGCGTTTCCGCAGAGCGATATCGCGTCCTACTGGGGTTACGCGAGGCAGTTCACTCTCTGCGACAACTACTACACCGACGTGGCCGGGCCATCCACGCCGAACCACCTGATGCTGATCATGGCCGACTCGAAGCTCGTCGACAACCCGTCGACCAGTTACCGGAAACATCCAGGGCCGCCGCTGTACGACCAGCCGTCGCTGCCGTCTCAGCTGGACACGGCGAGGTTGTCCTGGACCAACTACAACGGTTACGCCTTCGAGTTCATCAAGTACACGGCGGGCAAGAAACTCCCGTGGCAGCAGTTCGCGACCGACGCGGCCGCCGGCAAGCTGCCTTCGGTTTCGTGGCTGTATGCCGACGAGATCATGAGCGAGCATCCCGCCGACACCGCCACGCAGCGCGCCGCGGGCGCAGGTGACGTGAACAAAGGCAGCCAGTGGACGGCGAGCCAGGTCCGGGCCGTGGTGTCGGCCGGCTTGTGGGCCAAGGTTGCGATCTTCATCACGTGGGACGACTGGGGCGGCTGGTGGGATCACGTCGCACCGCCAGAGGTGGAGAAGTGGAAAGACGGCACGCAGTTTCGCTTCGGCGGGCGGGTCGGGTGCCTCGTGCTCAGCCCTTACGCGCGGGCGGGATACGTCTCCAAGGCGCTGCACTCGCACGTGAGCCTGGTCAAGTTCTGCCAGGCCAATTTCGGACTTCCATCCCTCAACGCGCGCACGAAAGCCTCTGACGCGATGGAAGACTGCTTCGACCTGACGCAAAAGCCGTTGCCCCCGCCTCAGTAGCGAACGTCGCTCAGCGATTTCCAGCCGTACGAGACCTCCTCCAGCTCAGCGGAGCCGATCGTGATCGGCTGGGACCGCACGTATACCCCGCCCAGGCGCTCGTAAAAACCGCGAGCCGCGGTGTTGTCGCGGAGGACCCAGACGATCATGTCCTCGAGGCCCACCTCGCGGAGGCCGCCCACGACTGCCTGCACCAGGCGGCGTCCATGACCACGAGCCTGCGCGTCCTCCAAGACATAGATCGCATAGAGCTCGCCGGCGTAACCGCTCTCGCCCGCACGCTCCGGTCCGCCGGACGCAAAGCCCACCACTCCGTCGACGTTCTCCGCCACGTAGATGCGCGCCGAGCTGTCGCCCAGGGTCCGCCGCCAGCGCTCCTCGTAATGCGTCTCGCTTAGCGACGCGAGGAAGTCGTCGGGAAGCAATCCGTGGTACGCGGACCTCCACGTGGCGACGTGGACTCGCGCGATCGCGGATGCGTCGTCCAGCTCAGCTGGTCGTACCAGGCTGACCATCGATTCAGAATCTATCGCGTAGGCCCGGTGGAAGCCAGCGCCGGGAGCCTTCCCAAACGATGGATGAAAAGGCGGAGCTGTCAAGACGGTCGAGACGGGCGGCGTCTTTGATCGCCGCCGCGCTCACGGCAATCGTCGTGGCGGCCTTCCTGTACCTCAGGGCTGCGACTCCCACCTCGCCTTCGGCAGCCGTCGCTCCCGCCCCGCCCACCTTGACGGGTTACACGGCGGTGTATGACTTCGTGACGGCGTCGACCGGATGGGCTCTGGTCACGCGCTTGGGTCGGTACTGGATTTTCAGGACGGTCGATGGGGCAAGAAACTGGCAGCTGCAGGACGCGGGCCCTGCGCCTCAGGGCGACCCCGACGTTGATTTCGCCGACGCGAGGCACGGCGTGATCTCCTTTTTCGGCCCCTCGTTGGTCGTCTACCGCACGTCGGACGCCGGACTTCACTGGCGGCCGCTGGCGGTGCCCGGGGATGCGTTCGCGGTCACCTTCGCCAACGCCGACAGCGGATGGGCGCTGACTTGGAATCCATCCACGCAGGACCTGCAGCTCCTCTCAACGAGAGACGGTGGCGCGACGTGGGTCGAACGAGTGTGGCCTTCCGGCGCATACTGGGTCGGCAGGGGTGGCATGGGGGCACTGGCCTTCAAGTCGAGCGGCCAGGGGTGGACCGGAGGCATCGGCGATCGGCCGACGCTCTTGCTCACAGTTGACGGCGGCTCGAGCTGGCGGCCGATCTCAATCCCGATCCCGCCGGACGTGGTGCCGACGCCGTCAGCGGTTCCCGGCCCCGAACCGCCGCCGAAACCCCAGTTTCTCTTTGGCCTGCTCACGCTCTTGCCCGAGCGCGGAGTCCTCGCCGTGGTCGGTGACCTCACCGGTGACCTGGTTGCGTTCACCTCGCTCGATTCGGGTGAGTCGTGGCGGAGAATCGCCGCTCCTCCCGAGCCGGCGAGATTTGCCGACATCTCGTTCGTCGACGACACCCACTGGTGGGCTTCGCGGTATGGCTATCTCTTCAAGACCTCCGACGCCGGTCAGACCTGGCAGCGGGTCGGCGTCAAACCCTTGCTCGAGGACTGGAACTACCAGCCATCGCATGTGATCGACTCCATGCACGCGTGGTCGGAGATGATCTCGACCGCGCACTCCACGGTCTCGGCGCTCGCCACGACGTCGGACGGCGGCGTCACGTGGACCTCTGTGAACGTCCCGAGGCCCGGGTAGGTGTGATGGACATCGACCCCGACTTCGATTGGACGCCGCAACGCGGCCGCGCCCGGCGTGCCATCGCGCTCATCGCGGCCTCGCTGCTCAGCGTCACCCTCGCCGGAACCGCGTTTCTTCACCCATCGCTGCCTGCGTTCATGTCGAGCTCGTCAGCGAAGGCGCCGCTCATGCACGCCGCGTACCGCGTGGCGGCGGTCGACTTCGTCGATCGCGGCACCGGCTGGGTCGTCGCGCTTCTCGAGTCAGGCGACTACGCGATCGTGCACACGACCGACGGCGGTCTGACCTGGACGCGCCAGCTGTCTGTGACCGGCGATGGACGAGCGCACTACGTCAAGTTCTTCGACCGCTCGGTTGGCGTCTTCGCATTGTTGGGAACGCGACCTCTTCTGCATCGGACGGCCGACGGCGGACGCACCTGGTCGCAGCTCCCCGCGGTCAATGCGCCTGGCAACGTCATCTCGTGGTCGTTCGTGGATTCTGACCACGGTTGGATGCTTGTCACCGACCCGGGCCAGGCCGCGCCATCTCGGACGAGGCTGTACCGGACCGTGGATGGAGGTGGCCTGTGGAACGACCTGGGTCCGCCGGTGGATGCGCCGGACCAGGCGTTTCAGATCCACTTCTCATACCTCACCACCGGCTGGCTGACCAGCGCCGGCAAAGGTGCGTACGCCTACAAGACCAACGATTTCGGTGCGACCTGGTCGCGCGTGCCTCTGCCCTCGCCCTTCGGGGGCTGGCCGCAAATCGGAGAATTCTTCGTCGCGGTGCAGCCGACCTCTGGCGCCGGTGCGGTGGCGTCGGTCGTCTACTTCCCGCCGATCAAGGGCCGGACCGGAATCGGCGGAACCATTCGCGGCTTTCCGCCGCTGACGGTGCGCGGTTTCGACGGCGGACGGCCGCGCACGTACCTGTACGCGACGGTGATCGACCAGGTCGCGGGAGGGCCGTACGCGCAGGAGCTGGCCCCGAACCAGGCGCAGCTGAGCACCCTGGACAATGGCGGCGCCTGGGCCGTGATCGGGCCCCCCGCGCCCAGCGGAGCGATCGGCTACTTTGACGCTTCCAACTGGTGGTGGATCGGGGCCGGCCTCTGGTCGAGCAGCAAGGACGGCGGCGTGACGTGGACCGGGCCGCGAGGCACACGGGTCATCGAACCGGTGCCGGGATCCCTCCAGGTCCTCGACCGCGACCACGCGTGGTTCGCCGGGTCGACCCCCACCAAACCTGTGCTCCAGAGCACCGATGACGGCGCCGCGCACTGGCGAACGGTGACTCTGCCCGCGATCGAGACTTCGCCTACGCCTTGACGTAAGCGATCACGGCCCGGGCTTCGGCCACGACGTGGCTGTGCCCCTGCTCGACCGTCGCCTCGCAAAAGGCCAACCGCCGCGTGCGGTGTCGCACGGTTGCTCGCGCCACCAGGCGGCCCGGCTTGGCGGGACGCAAGAAGTCGATCTTCAAGTCGGCGGTGAGCGTGGTCTCACCCTCCTCGGCGACCGTGAACGCGACCGAGGCAAGTGCCTCGTCGGCAAGCGTGGCGATCGCGCCCCCATGCACGATCGGGCCACGGGAGGTCGGAAAACCGTGCGACTCGGCAGTCATGTGACCTTCGAGTACGAGCTTGCCGTAGTCGACCTCGACGAGCCGCGTCCCGATGTTGGCCACCATCCCGCTGGCGGACCATTCCTTGTAGAGCTCGGGCAGCGCCTTGACCCCATAGTGCTCGTCTGACTCAGTCATGTCTCGAGCGACCGGTGGAGCTCGATCACTGGCGCGATGAGCCGGTAGCCCATCTCCTCGTTGATGCGGAGGATCGGCGGGTTGTCCGCGTCGTTGCTCGTGCGCACGCGGTCCATGCCCAGCTCGATCGCCTGGCCGATTGATTCGTACTTCAGCGCGCGCGCGATGCCCCTGCCCCGGACGGACCGTGACGTTCCGGTGTACGCGGTCCATGGCATGCCGCGCACGACGGGATACTCGAGGACAGATGTCCCGACTATCGCGTCGCCCTCGCGCGCGATCCAGTATCTGTCTTCGCGAATCGCGGGATCGTCGAACCAGAAGCGTTTCCATTCGGCGAGGTCCAGCACCCGCCAGGGCACCGTCGTGGGAATGTCCTTTTCTGACTCGATCGACATCTCATATAACTTGCGGAACTTCTCGGGATCTGGATCGGCGCTCAGCGGATGCAGAGCTACCCCCTGTTCCTTCATGCGGCGCCTGGTCGTCTCTCGAGTGGCAATGAGCCTGCGGCGGTTCGCGGTGAGGTCGAGTTCGGAGATCCGCATCCGCCGGTCCTCGCGATAACCGAGATGTTCCAGCGTGGCGATCTCCTGGTCGAAGTCTTCGCGGATTCGCGCCACGGCGGTCGCGGCGTCTTCCTTCCGCAGCCATTCCTCGGCCACGTTGACGAGATCCGCATATCGCTCCGCCGACCAGACATCGGGATGCAGCGCTGGCCGGACCACGCCGAAGCGCGGCTCGGCCTGATGCCACAGCTCGTGGCTGGCCGAGACGTATGCGATCGCGCGGCCTTCGCGAATGTCGATGCAACGTATGCACTTCTGGAGCTCTTCAGTCATCAGCCACCAATGGCGCAGCAGCACCGGGTCGCGCGGCTCGTCGGGGTTGCGCAGTGTCTCGAGGTCGGCCACGAGGCCCGCGCCGTCCAGGGTGGCGGGGCGAAGTTCGAGCTGAAAAGTCGTGCCGGGCATCCGTTGACTAGAAGGTTAATCTTCCCGCCGTGATTGCCCGGGGAGTGCGGGGCATGGGTGGGCTTCGGGGGCGGCGTCCCCGCTCGGCGCACCGGCTTGCCCTTGCGCCCGCCTGCTGGGGCATCAACGAGTCTGGCGACTGGGGCCACCAGATCGACGCCGAGCGGGTGCTTTCCGAAGCCGCGGCCGTCGGCGAGGGGGCGGTCACCGCCGGTCCTCCCGGCTTCCTGCCCGACCGCAGCGACCACGCCAAGGCACTGCTCCGGCGGCACCGGCTCCAGGTCGTTGCTGGGGAGGTGCAGGCGATCCTCCACCACCACGAGACCCGCGGGGCCGAGCTCGCGCACATCGACGGCCACGCGCATTGGCTCTCCGCCATCGGCGGCAGCACGCTGGTGGTTTCCGCCATCCCGGAGCGAACCCCAGGCGCGACGCGGCCCGACACGCTGTCCAACGCGCAGTGGGCGCATCTGCTCCACCTCATCGGTTCGGTCGAGCACGTCTGCGCCCGCCACCGGCTCAAGCTCGCGGTCCAGCCCCGGTTCGGCAGCACGATCCAGGGCCCGGAGGAGATCGAGCGGCTGCTGGTCGGGTCGGAGGCGGGCGTCTGCCTCGACATCGCTCACCTCGTCATCGCGGGCGCCGATCCCGTCGAAGTGATCGAGCTCGCGGCCGGCCGCATCCAGCACGTCCATTTGAACGACGTCGACCTCGACCTGGCGCGGCGCGTGCGCGACCTGTCACTCGACTACAAGGACGCGGTGTCCCGCAACCTGTACACGCCGATCGGCGAGGGCGGGGCGGACGTGGCGAGGGTGACCGAGGCGTTGCGGGGCAGCAACTATGGGGGCTGGTACACGCTGCAGCAGGACGCGCGGCTCGCCACCGCCGACGACCGGCCGCTGGGGCGGATCAGCCGCTCGCTTGAGTTCGTGCTCCCGCTGCTGTCGTAGCGCTCAGACCTTGCGGCCCGCACCCGCCCAGTAGGCGTCGCGGAGCTTTCGTTTCAGCAGCTTGCCGGCCGCGTCACGCGGAAGCTCGTCGACGAAGTCGACCGACCGCGGCTTCTTGTAACCCGCGAGCCGTTCGCCGCAAAAGCTGATCAGATCGTCGCCCGTCGCGCGCATCGAGGGACGCAGCTGCACCACGGCCTTCACGGACTCGCCCCACTGGTCGTCCGGGACGCCGATGACCGCGGCGTCCATCACCCCCGGGTGCGCGTGAAGCACAGCCTCGACCTCGGCCGGATAGATGTTCACGCCGCCCGAGATGATCATGTCGATCCGCCGGTCGCAGATGTAGTAGTAGCCCTCGTCGTCTCGATACGCCACGTCGCCTACGGAGAAGAAACCGTCGCGCAGGCTGTGGCTCGTCGCGTCCGGCCGGTTGTAGTACTCGGCGACCCAGCTGCTGCGGACCATGAGCTCACCGGGCTCGCCGATCCCGGCTTCGGTGCCGTCGTCGCGGACCAGCATGATCTCCTGGCCGGGCACCGCCGTGCCGCATGAGCCAGGCTTGCGCAGCTGGTCCTCGGGCCGAAGCACGGTGTTGACCCCCGTCTCGGTTGCGCCGTAGAACTCCCACAGCACCTGGCCGAAGACGGCCTCGGCCCGCTCCTTCAACACGTAGGGACAGGGCGCGGCGCCGAGGATGATCGCGCGCAGCGACGACGTATCGCGTGGATTCCGCTCCTGCGCGTCGACGAGCCGCTGGAGGAGCGTCGGCGCCATGAATGACGTGGTCACGCCATGGCGCTCGACCAAGTCCAGCGCGTCGCCGGCGTCGAACTTCTGTTGCAGGACGACGGTCGCGCCGAGCACCTGATGCAGGACCGAGAAGAACGCGACGCCGCTGTGATAGCCCGGTCCGCACATCAGATGGACGTCCGACTGGGCAAGCTCGAAGATCGAGATGACCTGCAGCACGTTGCCGATGTCGACCCCATGCGGCCGCCACGCGCCTTTGGGATTCCCGGTCGTGCCGGAGGTGTAGATCATCGAAGCACCGAGCGCACTGCCGACCGCGTCGAAATCGTCCGACGCGTCCTGGACGACCTCGCGGTATGAAAGCCACCCCGCCGGAACCCTCTCCCCGACGGCGATGAAACGGACGTCGCCCTTCACATCCGGGGATGCCGCGGCCACGACTTCGACGTGGTCGGGCCCGGCGGCGGCGATTCTTGCGCCCGAGTCATTGAGCACGTAGGCGACCTCCGGTCCGCGGAGGCGATAGTTGACGGGGACGATCACGAGGCCCGCGCGCCGGAGCCCGCTGGCGATCTCGGCCCCCGCGATGGAGTTGAAGGACATCCAGGCCACGCGGTCTCCTTCGCGACAGCCCAGGCCGGTGAACGCGTTCGCGACGCGGCTCGCCCGCCGGTTCAGGGTCGCGAAATCGAGGACTTCGTCGCCACAGATCACGGCCGGTTTGTCGGGCAGCGACTCGGCGTGGATCGCCAGGAAGTCGAACTCCACACTCTTGATCCTAGGGGGAGTGAGAGGGGCCGGCGGTCGTGCTCGGCGTCGGTGACGGCTTGGCCGAGCACAGCATGTTGCCGCCCAGCCCAAATGTCGTGGCCGTCGGCGTCACGCTCCCCGTGATCACGACGCGGTATCGATAGCAGCCGCCCAGCAGGGCCCAAGACTCGATCGGCCCCCAGTGATGGAACAGCACCCCGGCGTTCAACGGCGGGTAGGTCGCGAGCACAGCCGGTGTGGCGTCGGTGATCGACTCGATGGGGGACGTCTTGGTCGAATCGAATCGCCACAGATAGACCTTCGTCAGCGGCCGGTTGGCGGGCGTGTCCGCTTGGGCGGGCAGGCTGGTGGCGGTGAGCAGCGCATCCACCATCGCCTGCGGGCCGGAGCTCGGTTTCACCATCGCGTATGTCCTGTCGCTGATCGGACCGGACCACGCGACGCCGGCCACATTGGCGCCGGCGAGATATTTCTTGGCGGGCGCCGTTCCGTCAGCGGCAGCGGCGTCGTAAACCTGGATCTCTCCGCTCACCGCGAGAGCGAGCTGCTTCGCATCGGGGCTCCATGCCAGGCCGTCTGGGTGCTGCAGCTTCGAGTTGACCTTCCTCGGGGATGCAGCCGTCGCGGTCGGGCTGGGGCGCGCCGACGGCGTGGGCGTCGTGGCCGCCGCGGTGACGTTTGGGCTCGCCGACGCGACCGGCAGGGCGCTGTTGATGGATTGGATGACCGCGCCGTGGTCCGGCAAGGCAACCGCGACCATCGTTCCGTCGGCGCTGATCGCGATCGGTCCGTCGTCGGGTCCGAGCGCCAGCGGAAACGGATTCAGCACTCCCGCGTCGGCATTCATCCAGTACCACGACCCGGTGCCGAATGCGCGCACCGCAAGCAGGCCCGAGCTTCCGGGCACGGCGCCCTCGGTGAAGAAGGCCGCTTGCGAGGGCGGCTTCGACAGTACCTTCAATGGCCCGGCCGCCTGCGTCAGGTCCAGCGCGTCGACCTCATAGGTCGTGCAGCAGCCGACGGTCAGTGCCAGGTAGTGCGCGTTGGCGACGAGCCCGATCGGGCCGTTGCTCTGCGAGTCCTGCGACGCCGCGATGGGCTCGATCGTCCCGGCGAACGGGTCGACCCGAAACAGCCAGTCGTATGGAACGACGCCGGCGGTCGTCCGCCTTTCGGGGGGCCGGTCGTCGTGCACCGTGAAATAGAGGACCGGATGATCGACATTGGGAGCCGGCGCCCACACTGGGCCGGCGACGCGAAAAGTCCCCGACTGCAGCGGGGCGACGATCGTGGGCTTGCCCGTCGCCGGATCAAGCACGCCGACCCCGCCGTCGGCGACGTAAGCGATCAGTCCATGGTCGAGGGCGCCTGTCAGCGGCGTGGGTGAGTGGACCGGAGCTGCAGTCTTGCCGCTGCACGCGGTCAGGAGCAGGGCGGCCGCAAGCGCGGCAGTAAATTTAGGCATGAGCAAGCGATCTTATCGTCACGAGTTACCCCAACGACGGGAGGCGCGTTTCGGATACTGAAGTGCAGAAATTGGTGCTTCTGGCTGCGATCGGGATGCTGGCCGTTGCTTGCGGCGCAACCGGCATCGGTCCGGGTTCGAATCCGAGTCCAACTCCGAGCGAAGGTATGGGATTCGACGTGACGGTCACCGAGAACGACCACACGGTGACGATGCACCCCGGCCAGAAGCTCGAGGTCGTGCTGCACGCACCCAACGGAATGAACAACTGGTCGCATCCGGAGTCGCATGACACATCGGTGCTGTCGCCCACCGTCGACCCCGCAGCCACTGCCGCGCGCGGCGTGACGCTGGCGGGCTTCGAAGCCAAGCAGGCGGGCCAGGCCGAGATCACATCGAATGCCTCACCGAACTGCTCGCCCGGTCAGGCGTGTCCGATGTACCTGGCCGTCTACTCGCTGAAAGTGACCGTCACGCCGTAGGTGCGGGCGTGCTCGCGGCACGGATCGCGGCGGCGATCGCGTCGAGCTGGGCGCGCGCGGGCGGGTGCTCGTAGGAGTGCGGGAACGTCAGCCCGAAACCGTCCTTCGGATAGCGCGGGATGACGTGGACGTGAAAATGCGGCACGTCCTGGAACGCGACCTCGCCGTCGGCGACGAACAGGTTCACGCCAGCTGCGCCGAGCGTGTGGCGCACTAGTGCGGCCAGCCTTCGCGCCACCTTGAACGTGCGCATGGCCGCGGTCTCGTTGAGGTCTGCCATCAGGACCGCGTGCTCACGCGGGACCACGAGCATGTGGCCGTGCGTGATCGGCTGGACGTCCATGAACGCGACCACGCTGTCGTCCTGGTAGGTGAAGCTCGCGGGAGACTCGCCCCGCAGAATCTCGCAGAAGACGCAGTGGTCGCTCAATTTTCGACCAGAAGCTTAATCGGCCGTTCAGGAATCCGAGTCGGTTTGAGCCTCGATCGGCGCCGGTTCGGCCTGAGGCGCCGTCGCGCCGTTGGTCGAAGCCTCGCTGCCGGCCGCGTCCAGCACCGGTTCCGCGCCGTTCGGCGAGATCGCCGTCTCACCGTTCGCGGTGTCTTCCGCCACGCGGCCCCGACGCCGGCGCCTCGTCCGGCGGTCGCCGCGGTGGGGCCGGGACAGGCGCTGGACCTGGGAGCGGATGCCCACGCGCTGGCACGCCGTCACCACCGCGCCGACCCCGGCCACCAGGCCCTCCTCCTTGCAGTGCTCGAAGAGCGGGCCGAACAGCTCGGGCGCGCCGCCGATCACCGTCTTGGAATCGCCGACGATGACGAGCAGCTTCTTGGCGCGGGAGATGGCGACGTTGACCCGGTTGGGGTCGTTCAGGAAGCCGATCGCGGCGCGGTCGTTGGAGCGCACGAGCGAAAGAATCACCCCATCCGACTCCCGTCCTTCGAACGCGTCGACCGACTCGATGTCGTCTGGCGGGACGATGCCTTTGAGCGCGCCCTGCAGCCGGTTGACCTGCGAGTTGTACATCGCGATCACGGCGAGGTGGGCCTTGCGCACGCGCCGGCGGATGATCGACGTGATGTCCTTGCAGAGCGCGACCTCGAACTCGTTCGCCACCGACCGCTGAGCATCGCGGTACTCGTCCTGCGCCCCGGTGTCGACCCACACCAGCTCGCGGTCGAAGGGCCAGGGCAGCGGCATCCTCGGATGCGGCGCCTCGTGGATGAGCTTGCCTCCGTAAAAGAGGTCCGAGACGACGCGGCCGATCGGTTCTCGCATGCGGTACTGGCGCGGCAGCATGATCTTCGAGCCGGTCGGCACCTTGTCCCAGATCCAGCCGTAGAAGCTGTCGTCGCGGACGACCTCATCGAGCGGCTGCTCGACCTTGAAGGTCGACGCCGCCTCCTCCATCACGGGGGGCAGCTGGTTGAGGTCGCCGATCATGACCCAGCGCTTGGCGAGCGGCATCAACGCGAGCGCCTCGTTGGCGCGGACCTTGTTGGCCTCGTCGAGGATCAGCCAGTCGAACACCTTGAAACGCAGCCGCGAGTCGATGGTCAGGCGGTTGCAGGTGCCCGCGACGAGGTTGTACGGCTCGAGGTCGTCGCTCTCGACGAGCGTGGGGCGCAGCCGGCGGGGCACCTTGCCCGGTTCCGCGATGCGGGCCTGGCGCACGTGGGAGAAGCCGAGGAGTCGCTCCTGGCCGGTGTCGACCGCGTCGTTCGAGTGCGACGACATGAGGATCGAGGCGTTGGGGTTGCGGCCCAGGATGCGCCGGATCGACTCCACGATGGCCGTGGTCTTGCCCGTCCCGGGCGGTCCCTGGATCAAATAGAGCTGTCCCGGCCGCATGCCCATCACGCGCGACACCGCCTCCGCCTGCTCTTCGTTCGGATCGGGCAGGTGGTGCGCCTTCTTGCCGTCCAGCGGCACTCGCGGCGGGGTGCCCAGCCATCCGGTGTCGGCCAGCTCGGCGGCCAGCGCGCCCGTGCGCGGGCTGCCGATCTGCAGCTGGCGGATGACCGAGCGCTGGGCTTCGAACATCTCCACGCTCGCCGTGGGCAGCACTATGCCCTCGTCCGGCAGCGGGTCGTAACGCCTGAAGCTGACCCACAGGTTCGAGCCCTGGATGCGGTCGAGCGCCATGCCCCGGTACTCGGGGAAGCCGGCGGAGCGCACAGTCAGCGAATCGATGCCCCGATAGATCCGCCCGTCGGCATCGTCGACCAGGTGCAGGATCGCGCGCACGTACTCGCCGCCGCGCATGTCCTCGCCGCAGTTGGGGCAGTGGATGCCGTTCGACGTGGGCACCTCGGTCTCGCACTTGGGGCATTCGATCCACTGCTCGGTCGCCTCGTAGCGCCGGACGGCGGCCTCGGCGAGCTTCTCGCGGTAGTCGCGCAGGTGCTCGATGAAGCGCATGGTCGAGTCGAGCATCGGGTGGGTCTTGGCCTGCTCGCGGAGGACGATCGCGGTGAAACCTTCAAGGTCGCCGTCCCACTCCTTGACCACGTGGAGCTCCTGGTAGCCCAGGCGGAGGCGGTTCTTCTCCATCTCGTAGGTGCCCTCGAGCTCCTGCCAGTCGCTGATCTCGAGGGCCAGCCCCATGGGTGTCCGGCCGAGCTTCCCGGTCAGGAGCGTCGTGCTGACCTGGCCCACGAACTCGAGCGGCTTCTCGGGCTTGACGATGGTGTAGGTGCCGTCGATGAGCTTCTGCTCCTGGAGCACCTGGCGCAACAGCTCGGCGCCTCCGTGGGCCTCCAGGGCGAAGACCTTGGCCGCGGCGGGCGTGCCGGGACGGACCCGGATGCCGAGGCGTCCGGTCGTGATCTCCTCGCCCGGGATGTCCGGATTCCAGAGCGGCAGGACGTCGCCCGGAATGGGCGTGCTCATGCCAGGCGAGCCTTGAGAGTGGTACGGAGTGAACGTGTGATGAGGATCAAGTCAGGTTAAAAGGGGTCCCCAGGCGGGACCAAGCACCCCAACGGGCAGCGCCTACGTTACCACACCGGGGGATGGATCAAGATTTGGATCGCTGTGTGGAAGAACCGCCTGAAGCCGTATGACCTGCTGACCAAAGACGAGGTCAACACCGTCCACGAGCATGCGATGACGATCCTCGAGGAGATCGGGGTCGACTTCCTCCACGAGCGGGCGCGTGACCTGTTTCAGAAGGCCGGGATGCGGATCGAGGACAACCGCGTGCGCTTCGAGCGCGCGTTCGTCATGGAGCAGGTCGCCAAGACGCCGGCGACGTTCCAGCTCCAGGCGCGCAACGCCGCGCACAGTGTGACGCTCGGTGGGGACAACGTCGTCACGGCTCCGGTCTACGGGCCGCCGTTCGTCACCGACCTCGAGCGGGGCCGTCGCGGAGCGACGATCGAGGACTTCACGAACTTCGACAAGATGTCGCAGGCGGTCGACCAGATCCACTGCGCGGGGGGGACGACGGTCGAGCCGGAGGACCTGCCGCTGGGAACGCGGCACCTCGACATGGTGTATTCCCATATCCGCTGGACGGACAAACCTTTCATGGGCAGCGTCATCTCCTCCGAGAACGCGCGCGACACCATCGAGATGGTGTCGATCTTATTCGGCGGTCGCGCCAGCATCGAGAAGACCCCGGCCGTGATCAGCCTGATCAACGTCAACAGTCCCCTGCGCTACGACGACCGCATGCTGGGCGCGCTGCTCGAGTACTCCGAGGCCGGCCAGCCTGTGATCGTGACCCCCTTTTTGATGGCGGGAGCGATGTCGCCGATGGGCCTGGCGGGCACGCTCGCCCAGCAGACGGCGGAAGCGCTGGCGGGCATGGCGCTGGTGCAGCTCATCCGGCCGGGCACGCCCAGCGTCTACGGCTCGTTCCTCACCAACACCGACATGCAGTCGGGCAGCCCGGCCTTCGGCACCCCCGAGTCGGCGATGGGCATCCTGGCCAGCGCGCAGATGGCACGCCACTACAACGTCCCGTTCCGGGGAGGCGGCGCGCTCACCTCTTCCAAAGCGCCCGACGCGCAGGCCGCGTACGAATCGATGATGTGCATGTGGCCGACCATCCTCGGCCGCGTCAACTTCGTCCTGCACGCCGCGGGTTGGCTCGAGAGCGCGCTGCTTGCGTCCTACGAGAAGTTCGTGATCGACGTCGAGCAGCTGCGGATGTTCGAGTGGATCCTCAACAAGGGCCTGCCTGTGGACGAGGAGGGACTGGCGATGGACGCGCTGCGCGAGGTCGGGCCCGGCGGCCACTTCCTCGGCGCGGAGCACACCCTCCGCAACTACCGCACCGGCTTCTACCGGCCCTGGATCTCCTCGACCGAGAACTTCGACCGCTGGAACCGTTTCGGCGCCCGCACCGCTGACGTCGTGGCGGCGGAAAAGTGGAAGCAGCTGCTCGCGGAGTATCCCGACCCGGGCATCGATCCCGGGATCGACGAGCAGCTCCAGGAGTTCATGACCAGGCGCAAGGCGGAGATTGGCGAGTCCTGACGCGCGGGCCCGCACACGGTTGGGTTACCTGCTGAGCAAGATCGCGTCTGGGGCGCCGGCGCCGGCCAGCGGGTCGGCGGCAGCGGCGGTCGTCGCGACTGCTGCGGCGCTGCTGCAAAAGGTTGCGATCCGCTCCCCGAAATGGAGTGGCGCCGAGGCTGCGCATTCGCGTGCCGAGGCCTTGCGGCTGCGCGCGGAGGAGCTCATCGAGCTCGACTCGCTCGCCTACCTGGCTTTCGTCGAGGCGGTCCGTTCAGGCGACGGGGTCGAGGCGGCGCGCCAGAAGACGATCGACGTGCCGACGGAAATCGCCGGTTCGGCGGCCGAGGTGCTGCGCCTGGCCCACGAGCTCGAGACCAACGGCAACCCGAACCTGCGGGCGGATGCGGCCGCCGCGGCGATCCTCGCCCGGGCGGCTGCAGCAACCGCCGAGATGTTGGTTCAGGTCAACGAGTCGGCTGGCCCGCGAGGAGCTCGAGGCCGCGCAGATGATCCCGGTCGTGCTTCAGCGCAATCTCGAGATAACGTTCCACCGTCACGCGCCCGTATTGCTCGTGATGGCCGGCCAGCTCAGTCCGCTGCCTCTCGTCAAGCGTCGTCACGTAACCGATCAGCATCAACCGGGTCGCGGTCCACTCGTCCAGGGCCTCCTCGAGGTGGATCCCGCTGAAGTCGGTGTCGTCGTTCGTGAAGAGCTCGAATGTCGGGTTCTCGCCGGCCGCGATGGCGCGAATCCTCGGCACGTAGCAATCGCGTTCCGATGCCGCAAGGTGGGCCGCGATGTCGCGCAGGTCCCAGGCGCCGACGCGGGCCGATGGATCCTCCGTCGAAACCCGCAGCATGGCGATGACGAGCTGCTGGCTCGAGACGAGCTGCTCCAGGATCTGGTCGTTCACTCTGGGTTCAACAGCCCGGAGCGCGGGTTCGATTCCGTCAACTCGCTGATCAGCGCCTCCAACACCTCGTCCGGCGAGCCACCGCGATTCTCGACCGGGCCCCAGTGCCATCCCGCGAGGTACCCGTCCATGTCGGTCGACCCATCCTTCATCGCGTAAGCGTCGATCGCTGCCTGGAAGTAGTCAGGCAGCATGCGCTTGACCTCGGTGCCGCCGTCCCAAGCCTTGACCTGGGAAGGGATGTGCTTCCAGAACATCACCTGATAACGGGCCATCTATCGGTGCCGATCGAGGAACGACCAGATGAGCTCGCTCGCGTCGAACTGCTGACTTGTCGCGCCCATTTCGTCCGCGCTGCCGAGTGGTTCGCCGCCTGGCCAGGCATGCCCACCTCCCTTGACGGCGTAGCCGATGACCTCGGTTCCAGATGCGCAGCCGCCGTAGGTCAGCGTGGTGACCGTGGTGCTGTCGTGCCCGGTCGTGACGAGCTGGCCGGATGTCGGCGAGCCGGTGCAGTGATTGGCCTTTGCCCAGTAGGCGAGCGTGTCCGTGAAGGAGAGAAATCCGTCGGCGCCAGGCACGCCACCGTACGCCGCAATCGGGTCGTCGATCCCGTGAATCCCAAACACCGAGATGGGTCTCGTCGGCGCGCAGCTCGCCGCGGTGTCCCGCCGCATGAGTCCGGCTACCGGCACGATTCCAATCAGTCGGCCGCTCAACGAACAACCGAGGTGCTCGGTGAAAATCCCGCCATTGGAGATTCCAGTGGCAACGACCCGCGCGCTGTCGAGCCCATAGAGCTGGCTGGCGGAGTCAAGCAGCGCGTGGACGAATGCGACGTCATCGACTCCTGCTTGCTGCGCCGGCGTCGAACCCCCTGGCAATGCCCAGCTCTTCTGGTACCCCTGCGGTAATAGAACTGCGAACCCATGGGCATCGGCCACCTTCGAAAGATGAGTGATTCGACTCATCTGATCCGCAGTCATGGGAAAGCCGTGAAAGGCGATCACGATTGGTGTCGGCTTCAGACGGGATGAGTCGGGCGGCAGGTGGAGGATGTAAGAGCGGTCGAAGTTGCCCGATCTCAGAGTGCCGTTGATATCGGTGCCGGCCGCGACTGAACTGGTGTGGGGTGACGAGGCGGGGGCGCTAGGAGATGTTCCGCACGAGCTCGCCAAGAGCACCGCGGCGACGAGGGCCCCGTTACGCCTCAACCAGGTCTGCAAGGCGCTCCTCGAGTTCCCCCAGTCCCACGTCCCGGATCTCGAGCGGCAGCTCCAGATACCCGGCGATGTCGCGGGCTTTCTCAGCAAGTCTTGGATTCGGAACCTGACGTAGGAATAGAACTGCCTCGTAATTGCCGAACAGCATCGGTTTCAGGTCGGGGTGGCGATCGAGGCCGAGTCCCTTCACCACTGCGCGGTCGAAGTTGCGGACGAGCCAGTCGGTCAGGAAGAACGTGCCGGGCCGCCCCTCGCTGACTTGAGTGAATTGCTCCGCACCCGCATACATCTCGTAGCAGTGCGGTCCGCGCAGCCGGTGTGCGCCCACTTCTTCCAGCAGCGGCTCCAACTTTCCGGTCGTTCCGCAATCGCCATACACGACCACCAGCTTTTCGTATCGCGGCCGAAGCTGGTACAGCTTTTCGCGCAACTCGTCGACGATCCGGGACGGATAAAGGTGAAGCAGCGCGGAGACGCCATAGATGTCGACGTCCCACTGGCGCCGGTCGACGATGTCCTTCACCTCGCGGCCGAGCGCGCCGCAGATGACCAGCGCGGTGGTGCTCATGTCACCTGCTCCAGCTGGGGGAACCCGAGCACCGAGATGAAGGAGTCGTTGAAGTCCGAGCGCCCGGACAGCTCGACGTACTCAATGCGCGAAGGCAGCTCGAACGCCACCTGTCGCTCGCGATACGAAAGCAGTGCGATCTTCGCCCCCTCACCCGCCGAGTTGCCCACCGCGATGATGCGGTCGACGTCCACGGGCGGGACGAGGCCGATGATCTTCGCGCTTTCCGGGTTCAGGTACGAACCGAACGATCCGCCGAGCAGGACCTGGTCGAGGTCGCCCGCGGTCACGCCGAGGATGTCCATCAGGACCTTGATCCCGGTCGCGATCGATCCCTTGGCGAACTGCAGCTCCCGGATGTCGCGTTGCGTCAGGTAGACGCCGTCGGCGAGCAGGAACGCGCGCATGCCGTCCACGTCGATCAGCCTGTCGCGCAGCGGGTGATCGGGCACGTCCTCCGGCTTCTTGAACCGCCCCGAGTAGTCGAGCAGTCCCGCCAGCAGCAGCTGCGCCACGGCGTCGACCAGGCCCGACCCGCAGATACCCTCCGCGGGCACATCGCCTCCGATGATCTGCAGCTCGATTCGCTCACCGAGCTGGACACCCTCGATCGCGCCGACCGTCGCTCGCATGCCGCATTTGATCTGGCTGCCTTCGAACGCCGGACCGGCTGGTGCGGCTGTGGCGAGCGCACGCTGCGCGTTGCCCAGGACGATCTCGCCGTTGGTGCCCACGTCGACGAACACGCGAAGCCTGTCCTCGCGCACGACGCCGGTCGCCAGCACGCCGGCCACGATGTCCGCGCCGACGTAGGCGCCGAGCGCGGGCAGCGTCTGGATGTAGCCGTGGGGGTGAATCTTCAGCCCGACCTCGCGCGCCTCGATGCTCAGCTGATCCATGAAAGCCGGCGTGAACGGCGCCATCGACAGCGGCGTCGGGTCGATGCCGAACAGCAGGTGCAGCATCGTCACGTTGCCGACCACGACCGCCTCGTAGGTCTGCTGAGGCGACACGCCCGTCTCGCGGTACAGCTCGGCGAGGATCGTGTTCATGGTCGCGATCACGGCGCCCTGCAGCTCCTGGATCGCGTCGGGTCCATTCATGCCGTGGCTGATGCGCGAGATGACGTCGGCGCCGAACGGCGCCTGGCCATTGAGGGTCGAGAGCACCGAGGCAGCCATGCCCGTGCGCAGGTTCATCAGCGTCCCGACAAGCGTTGTGGTCCCGACGTCGAAGGCGACACCGTAGCAATCCCCAGTCGTGTCACCCGGTTCGACCGCGACCAGGTGCTCGCCCGCGAGCACAGCGGTGACGCGAAATCCCGCCTCGCGAAAAACCCCGGGAATGGTGCGCAGCACGGAAACGCCGGCCACCATGTCGTGGCCTTCGACGGTGAGCGCGTCCTTCAGGCGCGCGACGTCGCTGCGCTGGTCCTCCATGGATGGCTCGTTGAGCTCCAGGTAGACCTTGCGAACGTTGGGGTCGAGGATGACCAGTCGGCCCAGGCCCATGGTCGCGGCCTTGGGCACGCGTAGCAGCTGGGGCACCTCGCAGGTCATGTCCTGGTAGATCCGTGCCTGGCAGGAAAGACGCCATCCGTCCGCGATCTCGGCAGGCCTCAGCTGCCTGTGATCGGCGGTTTCGGCATCTGCGCCGCCGCGAATCACCCGCACCTTGCATTTGCCGCACGTGCCGCGGCCGCCGCACGTGGAGTCGATGGGCAGCCCGATCCAGTGCGCGGCGCTGAAG
>VBGV01000110.1 GCA_005880755.1 Chloroflexota bacterium | reverse complement strand
AGTTGCTGGTGGCATCGTGCACCGGCAGCCCTCCCAGCCAGTGGAGGGACAGGCCGGCCGTGCGAGACATCGTGCGCTTGAGAAGGGGGCCGCCGACCTGCCGCCCGCCGCGCATGTAGCGAGACCCCGCCACCACGTCCGCGCCGCCTCGCGCGAGCTCGTACATCGAATCGATGTCGGAGGGATCGTCGGACCCGTCGCCCATCGTGATGAGGACGTAAGGCGCGCGCGCCGCCCGCAGGCCCGATTTCATCGCGTTGAGCGCGCCGCGGCCGAGCGTGTTCTTGTGCAGCCGCACCTGCGGGAGCTCGGCCTGCAAGCGCCGGACCACCGGGACCGTCGTGTCTTCGTCGAAGTCGTGCACGACAAGGACCTCGAGCGGTCGCGTCCTCGTGTGCTCGACGACACCGCGCAGCGTCGGCACCACGTTCTCTCCCTCGTTGTAGACGGGTATGACGACGCTGAGCGCCGGCGTGTCCTGGCTCATCTGGGAGCCTAGATCCGGCCGGCCCCGATCTCTTCGCGGATCCATGGGATGACCTCGTCCAGCACTTCCTCGATGGGCGTCGTCGCCTCGAAGCCGAGCACCTCGCGCGCCTTGCGCACGTCGGGCACACGCATCTGCACGTCGTGCTCGTAGGGCGCGTCGGACACGAGCCGGACCGGCTTGTCGGGCCCGTGGACCTTGCGCCAGATCATCTCCGCCAGCTCGCGCACCGTGGTCGACCGGGCGGTCGAGAGGTTGAAGTCCTCGTTGAGCGCGCGGTCCGACTCGATCGCGAGACGGATTCCGTGCGCGAGGTCGCCGCCGTATGTGTAATGCCTCACCTGGGCGCCGTCGCCGAGGATGTGCAGCGGGTCCTGGCCCTTGAGCACCTTCTGGACCAGGTCTGGCACGACGTGGCTCATCGCCAGCTTCACGTTGCCGCTCATCACGTCATGGTCGCGCAACGCACGCCGTTCACCGATGCCGACACAGTTGAACGGCCGCACGATGGTGAATGGCAGCCCGTACTGCTCATGAGCGCCATGGGCGAAGTACTCGGTGGCGAGCTTCTGGAAGCCATAGGTCGAGCGGGGTGGAGGACTGGTGAGCTGCGCGCCTTCGGGCGTCGGGAAGACCGACGTGGATTCGAAGACCATGCTGCTCGAAAGGACCGTGATCTTGCGCAGCCGGCGGAGGCGAAAGGCGCTCAGCGCCGCGTCGAATGTGGCCGCGCAGATCCGTTCGTTCTCGGCCAGGAGGTCGTAGGCGAACTCGTGGAAGTACGAGATGCCGCCGATCATCGCGGCGCCGGCGACGACGTGGTCGCAATCGACCGCCAGCCCCGTCAGCAGCTCAGCGTCCTTGGCATCGCCCTCCACCAGTCGATAGCGCGGATCGCTGTCGAAGGTCCGCCTGACCGGGCCGTACTTGCTGAAGTTGTCGACTCCGACCACCTCGTGACCCGCGCGCAACAGCTCGGCGACGAGGTAGCCGCAGATGAATCCTGCGGCGCCGGTCACGAGAACCTTCATGCGCAGTTTGTAGGCCTGGCTTTGCCAGGCCGTCTAACCAGCGTTGCGATTAGCCGCAAGACGTAGCTAGTGAGCATTTAAGACAAGACCCTTCCTTACCCGAAAGGGAGAGCAGCGCCGTCAGGCGCGATGAGAGGGAACGTCGCGTTCCCTCTCATAACCGGATCGGGCCTGTGATCCCCCAGATGTCGACCACTTCTCGGCCGTCCAGCTCCAGCCCGCGATACGCGCGATGCGGGGCGCCGACGACGATGACGTCCGAGTCGCGCAGCACCGTGTCCAGCGCTTCGAAGCTCGGATCGGGGACGTAGGGGTCGGTGCACATCACCCTGGCGCCCTTGAACTGGGCGAGCTTGCGCAGCTTGTAGCTGAGCGATGCGCGCGGGTCGTCCCTGGCGCCCTTGAACTGGGCGAGCTTGCGCAGCTTGTAGCTGAGCGACGCCCGAGGGTCGTCCGACTCGCCCTTGAAGGCCATGCCCAGGATGCCGACCGTCCGCCCCAGCAGAGGGCGGCGTGAGTTGAGCGTGTCGACGATGTAGCCGGGAAGGCCTTCGTTGACCTGCATCGCGGCCTGGCCCATCGGAAAGTGGTCGGCCGTAAAAGCGGAGAGCTGCATCGTGTCCTTCAACAGGCATGGGCCGGCGGCGAAACCGGGTCCCGGCAGGTCGGCCGCGCGTGGATAGTCCTGGCGGATCGCGTTCAGGACGCGGTTGTAGTCGAGTCCGGAACGGCTGACGATCTGGAAGAACTGATTGGCGATCGCAAACTTCATGTACCGCCAGGTGTTGGTCAGGAGCTTCGCCAGCTCAGCCTCGAGCGGCGTGGTACGGATGACCGAGGCGACGCCCATCCGCTCGAACAGCTCGCGCGCCTTGGCGAAGGCCGAGTCGGAGTTGACGCCCACCAGCTGCGGCAGGGTGCGCAGCTCCTCGAGCGCGTGTCCTTCGGCGATCCGCTCCGGGCAGAACGCGACGTCCGCATCGATGCCCGCGGCGCGAAGGCGCCGCTCCACGGTCTCGCTGGTGCCGGGATAGACAGTCGACCGCAGCACGATGAGCGACCCGTTCTGGACGTGCGGCGCCAGCTCGTCGAGGACGTTCTCGAAGATCCGCATCGATGGGTTCATGAATTCGTCGATGGGCGTGCCGATGACCAGGATCACCGTCCGGGTGCGCCTGAGCATCGCGGGGTCGGGCGACAGCTCGAGACGTCCGGTGGGCAGCAGCTTGGTCAAGAGAGCGTCGGCCCCAGCCTCGCGGAAGGGCACGCGTCCCGACCTGACCTCTTCGATCTTCTTCTCGTCTATGTCGTTGATGCCGACGCGATAGCCGCACTCCGCGAGCGAGAGGGCGAATGGCAGGCCGACGTGCCCGCATCCGCCCACAATCACCAGGTCAAGGTCGACTGGGTCCAGGTCCTTCATGGCGGCCAAATTATGATCTCCGACACTTGAACTCACCTCGAAAGGGAGCTGGTCGCCCCTCCGTCCTGCTGGACATGAGGCCGCTCCAGGGTCCGAGCGCCGTCCGGGGCGTGGGGGCCTACGCGCGCGGGCTGCTGAAGGGACTGATCAGGGCTGGATTCGACTCCAACCTGACGCTCCTGCTCGACGTCGCCTTCGACGCTCCGGCACTGCCGGTGGGTCAGTACAGGGTGGCCGGCTGCCGCCGCCGCGGTCACGGCCAGCTCGCCGCCTATGAAGATGCCGTGGCCCTCCAGAGCGACATCCAGCGGATCGGCCCAGACGTCTATCACGCCATCGATTTCCATCTCCCCGGCCGGAGCCCGTGCCCGCTCGTGGTCACGCTCCACGACCTGATCCCGTGGGCGTGGGGTGGGCCGCGCATGCGAGGCGAGCGATTCCGGTACATGCTGTTCCTCCGCCTGCTCCGGCGCGCCGACCTGGTCATCGCCGTCTCCAACGCCACGGCCGAAGACGCCATCGGCATGCACGTCGCCTCGCGGCAGCGGATCCGGATCATCCGTGAGGCGGCCGACCGGGTCTTCACTCCCACTCCTGATGCCTCAGGGCGGGTGAAGGACAAGTGGGGAGTCGACGGACGCTACCTGCTCTTCGTCGGTGCCCTCGACGCCCGGAAGGATCCCCATGCCTTGCTGCACGCGTGGACGACCGCTCGCATCACCCATCCCGACCTGAAGCTCCTGATTGCCGGTGCTCCGGGCCGTCAGGCCCCACCCAGCATGTCAGGCGCCATCCAGCTGGGTCGGGTGGACGACGAGGAGCTGGCTGATCTGTATTCGGCGGCGAGCTGCCTGCTGTTTCCGAGCCGCTACGAAGGATTCGGCCTCCCGTGCCTCGAGGCCATGGCCTGCGGCTGCCCCGTGGCCGCGTTTCGGAATTCGAGCATCCCGGAGGTTGTCGACGACGCGGGGATGCTCGTCGAGGACGGCG
>VBGV01000109.1 GCA_005880755.1 Chloroflexota bacterium | reverse complement strand
CGCGCCCAGGAGCGTTGCGATGACGTGACCGGTGCTGTCGAGCGCGTTGGCGCGCTCCCACAGGCGACGCGGAGCGAGGATTGGAAACAGCGAGCGCGCACCACCATTGCTCAGCGGCAGGGTCAACGAAGATACAAACACGATCGACAACAGGAGCGGCGCCGGTAACGCGTGGCGCCAGGACAGGCCAGCGACGAGCAACCCTGTTGCGGCCGCGACCAGGTTGTCGAGCATGACGAGCCGGGCGCGTCCAAAGCGATCGAGGAGGGCGCCGGCGATCGGCGAAAGAACGAGTCCCGGCGCGACGGCGAGGAAAGCCGTCAGGCCGGCCAGCTGTGGCGAGTGATAACGGGAAAGGACGAAGAGGATCAGCGCGACGCCGACCATCTGACCGCTCACGCGCCCCACGACGAGGCTCGCGTAGAGATAGGCGAAGCCCGGCACGCGCATCAGCGCGCCGTAGGTCGGCCTGGCTTCTGTGGTCAGCGCGAGTTAGACCGCGACTTTCGAACGCCGGGAGCGCGTCGCGCCGTTGGACGACGCGCCACTTTTACGCGCCCGCGCTTTCGCGAGCGGCTCGCGTAAGAACTGGCCGGTCGCCGATTCGCGATTCGCGGCCAGCTGTTCCGGGGTGCCTTCCGCGATCACATAGCCGCCCTTGTCCCCACCTTCGGGTCCCAGGTCGATCAGCCAGTCCGCTGTCTTGAGCACGTCGAGGTTGTGCTCGATCACGACCACGGTGTTGCCGTGCTCGACGAGCCGGTGCAGGACCGTCAGCAGCCTCTCCACGTCCGCGTAATGCAAGCCTGTGGTGGGCTCATCGAGCAGGTAAAGGGTTCGACCGGTATCGCGCCGCGACAGCTCTGACGACAGCTTCACCCTTTGCGCCTCGCCACCCGAGAGCTGGGTCGCGGGCTGTCCGAGCCGGATGTAGCCGAGCCCGACGTCATGCAGCGTCCGCAGCTTGGTCTTGATCGCCGGCACGTTCTCGAAAACGTCGAGCGCCTCGTCCACTGTCATCTCCAGGACGTCGGAGATCGAGTGGCCGCGGAACTTGACCTCCTGCACCTCGCGCGAATAACGGGTGCCGTGACACACCTCGCATGGGACGTAGACGTCCGGCAGGAACTGCATCTCGATCTGGATGATGCCGTCGCCCTGGCAAGCCTCACATCGTCCCCCCTTCACGTTGAAGCTGAAGCGTCCCGGCTTGTAGCCGCGCATCTTCGCCTCGGGCATGCTCGCGAAGAGGTCACGTATGTGCGTGAACATCCCGGTGTACGTCGCTGGGTTGCTGCGCGGCGTCCGGCCGATGGGTGACTGGTCGATGTCGATCGCCTTGTCGAGGTTGTCCAATCCCTCCACCGCACGGTGCGGTCCGGGCCTGTCCTTGGCGCGGTAGAAGTACTGCGCCACCTTGCGGCTCAAGATGTCGGTCACCAACGATGACTTGCCCGAGCCGCTGACACCGGACACCGCGACAAAGGTGCCCAGCGGGATCGCGACATCGATGTCTTTCAGGTTGTTGGCCTGGGCCCCGCGAACCACCAGCTTCTTGCCGTTCCCCTTGCGCCTCCGCTCGGGTACCGGGATCATCCTGTCGCCCCGCAGGTATGCGGCAGTGATCGAGTTCGGGTCGCGCAGCACCTTCTCCACCGGACCCGCGGCGATGATCTCGCCGCCGTGCTCGCCGGCCGCCGGTCCGATGTCGACCATGTAGTCGGCGGAGCGGATCGTCTCCTCGTCGTGCTCGACCACGATCAGGGTGTTGCCCAGGTCGCGCAGGCTGAGCAGCGTGTTGATCAGCCGCCGGTTGTCCCGTTGGTGGAGGCCGATCGAAGGCTCGTCCAGGATGTACAGCACGCCCATCAGCTTCGAGCCGATCTGCGTCGCCAGCCGGATCCGCTGCGACTCGCCTCCGCTCAACGTGTTGGCCGGCCGCGCGATCGTCAGGTAGTCGAGACCGACGTCGATCATGAACTGCAGGCGCTCGCGGATCTCCTTCATGATGCCGCGCGCGATCAGCTGCTCTCGCTCGGTCAGCGCGAGCTGGTCGAAGAATGCGATCGATGCGCTGATCGACAGCGCGGAAACGTCAGCGATGTTCCGGTCCGCAACGGTCACGGCCAGCGACTCGGGCTTGAGCCTCTGGCCCTTGCACGTCGGGCAGGGCTTGTCGGACATGTAGCGCTCGAGCTCGGCCTTCAGGTACTCCGACTGCGTCTCCTCGTACCGCCGCTGCAAGTTCGCGATCACGCCTTCGAACGGCGCCTCGTACCAGCGCGAGTGGCCGTACTGGTTCTTGTAGCCGAACCGGATCTTCTTGTCGCCCGTGCCGTTGAGCAGCATGTCGCGCTGCTGCTTCGGAAGCTTCGACCACGGTTTGTCCATGTCGATGCCGAAGTACTTGCTCACCGACTCGAGCAGCTCCGGGTAGAAGAACTGTGATTTGCTCCAGGCGGCGATCGCGCCTTCGCGCAGGGACTGCGAGGGATCAGGAACCACGAGGTCTCCGTCGACCACCAGCTGCGAGCCGATCCCCGTGCACACGGGGCACGCGCCATGCGGGTTGTTGAACGAGAAGTTGCGCGGCTCCGGCTCGGGCACGCTCGTCCCGTCGTAAGGACACGCGAAGTCCTGCGACATCTGGATCTCTTCACCCTTGTCGACCGGCGCGATGATCACGGCCCCGCCGCCCAACCTCGCGGCCGTCTCGATCGAGTCGACGAGCCGTGTCCGCTGCTCCGGGCCCACCACGATGCGGTCGACGACGACCTGGATGTCGTGCTTCTTGTTCTTGTCCATCGGGATCTGCTCGCCGATCTCGTACAGGCTGCCGTCCACCCGCACCCGCACGAAGCCCGACTTGCGGACGTCGTCGATCAGCGAGCGGTACTCACCCTTGCGTCCCTTGACGACGGGCCCCAGCACCATCACCCGCGTGCCCTTCGGCAGCTTCTCGACGTGGTCCGCCATCTGCTCCACCGTCTGGCGGCGCACCTCCCGGCCGCAGATCGGGCAGTGCGGATGACCGACGCGCGCGTACAGCAGACGCAGGTAGTCGTAGACCTCGGTCACCGTGCCCACCGTCGACCGCGGGTTCTTCGAAGTGCCCTTCTGGTCGATCGAGATCGCCGGCGACAGGCCCTCGATGATGTCGACGTCGGGCTTTTCCATCTGCCCGAGGAACTGGCGCGCGTACGCCGACAGCGACTCGACGTACCGCCGCTGGCCCTCGGCGTAGATCGTGTCGAAGGCAAGCGAGGACTTCCCGGAACCCGAAAGCCCGGTGAACACCACGAGCTTGTCGCGCGGGATGGACAGGGTGACGTTCTTGAGGTTGTGCTCGCGCGCCCCGCGGATCGTGATCTGGTCTGTCGGCATTCGGACCTTCGGTTATTCCTTTTCTCGCGTGATCGCAAACGTCGCGCTGGCCGTGGCCACCAGACGCCCGTCCGGCCCGTCGACCCTACAATCCGTGACCGCCGTTCGGCGGCCGGCGTGAACCACGTTGCCTGTCGCTCGCAGGGTCTCGCCCACTTTTGCCGCCGAGATGAAGCTCAGCTTCAGGTCGAAGCTCATGGCGCGCGCCACGCCGGGCTTGAGGGTGCGCAGGCTGCGGCCCATCGCCGAGTCGGCCAGCGCACTGATCATGCCACCGTGGACGAAACCGGCGTGGTTGGCCATGTCCTCCGTGGAGGTCATCTCGACCACGGCCTGGCCCTCTTCGAGGGCGACCTCGTGGATGCCCAGCCAGTCCCAGGCTCGCGAATGGCCGCGGGTCTTGCTACTCACGGCCCTGGCCCTCGGGCACCGGCATGCAGGTCGACGAGGCGCGCGCCACGAGCCTCCCCTGGTCGTCGAACACGTCGGCCTCGCTGAAGAGCAGGGTCTGGCGCATCTCGATCACCCGGCCGACGGCCCGCAGCCGGCCCTCGATCGCCGGGCGGATGAAGTTGATCTTCAGCTCGATCGTCGTGTTCCACATCCCGTCTTCCTGGAGCGTCGCCAGCGACATCCCCATGGCAGCATCCGCGATCTGGGTCACCACTCCTCCCTGGACCACCCCGCCGCCGTGGCGGTGCCGGGGTCCGGCGATCAGCTCGACCACGACCCGGCCGGGCTCAGCCTCGGAGATGCGGGCGCCAAGGGTTTCCATCCACCCGGCGGGCTGGGCGTCGAGCAGAGCCTTGGCGCGGCCAAAGTTTTGAACACGTTCGTTTTCTGTTGACTTACGCGCAAGATTCATCTAGGCTGAAAGTTGAACATGTTCAAATCCACATCTGAACTGGGGTGATAAACATGGACCTGCGATTGATCGACTACCTCGTCTACATCGCCGTCAGCATCGTCCTCACCGTCTGGGTGGGCAACACGCTTTTCCGTAACGGCCGCCCCTTCCTGGTTTCCGTCTTCAAGGAGGATGGCTTGGCCGACTCCGTGAACCGGCTCCTGGTGGTCGGCTTCTATCTCGTCAACTTCGGCGCCGCCGCGCTCCTGATCAACGCCGGCGGAGCCCCGGCCTCCTTCCCTGACATGGTCCAGGAGACCGTGACGCGCGTCGGAGTGGTGCTCCTGGTGCTTGGCTTCATGCACTTCAACAACATGCTCGTGCTCCACATCATCCGGCGCCCACTCCGCCAGAAGCCGCCGCTGCCCGTCAACTACAACCCGTACCAGCCCGTGCCCGGAGCCTAGGAGGCTCGCTTGGCGATCGAAGTCCCGAAAACCAGGCGAGGCGAGACCTCGAGGGCGGCCATCCTGAACGCCGCCCTCGACCTCTTCCAGGAGCGCGGGTATGAGGCCACGACCATGCGCTCCATCGCTGAGCGAACTGGTGTCTCCCTCGGCAGCTCGTACCACTACTTCCCGTCCAAGGAGCATCTCGTGCTCGAGTTCTATCGGCACACGCACGAGCTGCACGCGGCGGCCATCGCCCCGCTCCTCAGCCGCGAAAAAGACCTCGCGACCCGGCTGCGCGGGACCATCCGCGCCGTCGTCGTCACGTGCGAGCCGTTCCACGCGGTCGCCGGCTCGATCTTCAGCACGGTCGCCAATCCGGCGAGCCCGCTCAACCCGTTCGGCGGCATTGCCAAACCGCTGCGCGACGAGGTGGTTCAGCTGTACGCGGACGTCGTCTCGGGCTCCGACGCGCGGATCCCGGCGGACATCGCGGAGATGCTGCCGCTGATGCTGTGGCTCTACCAGATGGGGATCCTCTACTTCTGGATCTTCGACCGCTCGCCCGGCCGGCTGCGCACGCTGGAGGTGATCGACGAGACGACCGACCTGATCGTGCGGCTGATCAGCCTGGCGAGCCTCCCTGTGCTGCGCGGTTCGCGCAAGCGGATCCTCGGTCTGATCAAGGACATCGTCGAAAGACCGCAGGGCTAAGGACCGCGTCGCGTCCTTCTCCAGTTCCGGACGGTTGTCTTCTGCTTCGGTGCAGCCGCAATGGCCATCGCCACATCGGCGTCGTCTTCCTTCGCTGTGTCCTCGCCCGACAGCCGCCTGCGCAGGGCGATGATGCGGTCGCGCACTCGCGCCGCGTCCTCGAACTGCAGCTCCTTGGAGAGCCGCCGCATCTCCTTCTCCAGGTCACGGACGATCGCGAGCAGGTCCTCCCGCGGCACCCCGGCGCCGGCCATGATCTCGATCGCGTCCGCCTGGATGTCGTTCTCGTTGATCTCCAGCGCGTAGATCGCCTTCTTCACCGTCTCCGGCGTGATGCCGTGCTCGGCGTTGTACGCGGTCTGCCTGTTCCGTCTCCGTTCTGTCTCGTCGAGCGCCTGTCGCATCGAGTCCGTGATCGAGTCGGCGTACATCACGACATGGCCTTCCACGTTTCGGGCGGCGCGGCCGATGATCTGGATGAACGACCGATAGGCGCGCAGGTAGCCCTCTTTGTCGGCGTCGAGGATGCCGATGAAGGCGACCTCGGGCAGGTCGAGCCCTTCCCGCAGCAGGTTGATGCCCACCACGACGTCGACCTCACCCGTGCGCAAGGCGGTCAGCACCTCGATCCGCTCCATCGCATCCAGCTCCGAATGGAGATAGCGGACCTTGACGCCGTACTCCCGCAGGTAATCGGCGAGGT
>VBGV01000108.1 GCA_005880755.1 Chloroflexota bacterium | reverse complement strand
CTCGTGAAGTATCTGTCCGCTTACCTGCCGCTGGCGCCCGGCACGCAGATTCCTGACGAAGCGTTGACCAAAGGCCCTGAAGGCCTGGTTGAACACCTCCACGCGTCGGCTTCTGACGCTTACGACCGCAAGGTCGAGGAGGTCGGCGCCGAGCTGATGCCGATGGTGGAGCGCGACGTGATGCTGCGCACGATCGACTGGCAGTGGATGGAGTACCTGACGCAGATGGAGCACTTCCGCGAGGGCATCGCGCTGCGGGCGTACGGCCAGCGCGATCCGTTGGTCGAGTACAAGAACGAAGCGTTCGAGATGTTCAACGAGCTGCGCGACCGGATCGAGTCCTCGATCGTCGCGAACATCTACCGGGTGCAGGTCCAGCGCAACGCGCCTCCTCCTCCCGCACCGCCCCTGGTGCGCCAGGTCACCGAAAGCGGACCCGGCGAGGTAGATGGCGCAAACGGCGCAGGCCGTGGGGCATCGCCGCAGCAACGGCGGGCGGCGCCGGTCGGCGCCGGCTCGGCAGCTGTGCCCGCGGGTGCTGCCGCTAAGATCGGGCGAAACGATCCGTGCTGGTGCGGGTCTGGCAAGAAGTACAAGAGGTGCCACGGTAGGTAATGGATGCTGAACTCGACGCAAAAGAGCTGCTGAACCGAATCCTTTCGCTCAAGGAGCACCTTTGACCTACCCGCGAAAGCCAAGAGGGCAGACGAGCTAGACGCCGAGCTGACCAAGCCCGGCGTATGGGATGACGCGCGCCGCGCCGGCAAGATGGCACAGGAGGCATCCGAGAACCGCGAGGTGATCGCGACGTGGAACCGCCTGGAGAGGCGCGCCCGCGACCTCGTCGAGCTGGACCAGCTGTCGCATGGCGACCCTGAGCTCGAGAAGCAGCTGGCAGAGGAACGTGCGTCGCTGGCCAAGGAGGTGCGCGCCCATGAGCTCGACCTTCTCTTCACCGATCCATACGCGAACCACAACGCGGTCGTGACGATCTCGGTCGGACAAGGTGGGGTGGAGGCGCAGGACTGGGTGGAGATGCTCATGCGCATGTATCTCAAGTGGGCCGAGCGCCGCGGATTCGAGACCGAGATCGTCGACGAGTCACGCGGTGAGGAAGCCGGCCTGAAGAGCGCGACATTCATCGTTCGGGGTCCTCGTGCGTATGGGCTGCTGCGTTCGGAGCATGGCGTTCACCGCCTCGTGCGCATCTCACCCTTCGACCAGAACCACCGCCGCCACACGTCGTTCGCGCTGGTCGAGGTGATGCCCGAGCTGGAGAGCACCGACGAGGGCGCGATCGTGATCAACCAGCAGGACCTGCGCATCGACACGTACCGGTCGACGGGCGCGGGCGGGCAGCACGTCAACAAGACGGATTCGGCGGTCCGCATCACGCATCTGCCGACGGGGATCGTCGTCACGTGCCAGAACGAGCGGTCGCAGATGAAGAACCGCGAGACGGCCATGAAGGTGCTCAAGGCCCGGCTGTTCCAGCGCCAGCAGCAGGAGGCGGCGGAGCACCTCGACCAGATCCGCGGCCAGGTCATGCCGGCCGAGTTCGGATCCCAGATCCGCAACTACGTCCTTCAGCCATACACGCTCGTCAAGGACGTCCGGACGGGGCTAGAGGTAGGCAACACGCAGGCCGTGCTGGATGGGGAAATTGATCCCTTCATCGAGAGCTGGCTCAGGTGGCGGTTGGGCAAGAGCGGAGTGGTCGCGCAGACGTCGTAGATATGAGGGAAAACCCGGATGGTTTTCCCTCATCGCCCGATCGGCTTCGCCGATGGGGCTGCTCCCATTCCGGTATACGGTTTGGACTTGTCTAAGTAGCCACTCGAGACAGCGCTTGGCAGACCTAGGCGGACGCGGGTCGCGGCCGGGTTCAACCCGGCCGCCAATGCGACGTCAGAAAGAACTTCACGCAAGGCTCGTGCAGCTCGTTCGTTAATGCCTTTGGTTGGCACTCTGGGAAGGGGTTGGAGCCACACGGGGCATGGGGTATACTGCCCGCGACCTAGCCGCTCGCGCCCGCTGGCGCGTAACGCCACAGCAAGAGATCCAGCCAATGGTTTTGACACCAGATTTCGAGAGCCGGCCGGTAATCAGCTTCCAGCGTGTCTTCAAGACGTACCCGACTGGAACTGAAGCCCTTCGGGACATCAACCTCGAGGTCCCCGAGGGCGACTTCCTCTTCCTGGTCGGCCCTTCGGGCGCGGGCAAGTCCACGCTCGTGCGCCTGCTGATCCGCGAGGAGAAGCCGAGCAAGGGCAAGATCTTCGTCGACGGCGTCGAGCTCGGGCGGATGAAGCGGCGGAAGCTGCCCTACTACCGGCGCAAGGTCGGCCTGGTTTTTCAGGACTTCAAGCTCCTGCCGAACCTGACCGTTTACGAGAACGTCGCCTTTGCCCTGCGCGTTCTCGGCGAGGCCGACTCGCACATTCGAGCGCGAGTCGCGGAGGCGCTCGACACGGTCAGCCTTACCGGCAAGGACCACACGTACCCTTCCAATCTCTCCGGCGGTGAACAGCAGCGCGTCGCCATCGCTCGCGCCCTGGTGCACGCACCGAGATTCATCATCGCGGACGAGCCCACCGGCAACCTCGACCCCGCGACCGCGTGGGAGATCATGCAGCTGTTCCTGCGCATCAACGCGCGCGGCGCCACGGTGGTGATGGCGACGCACAACCGAGAGATCGTCGACCTTCTCCGGCGCCGCGTCATCGCCATCGACGCCGGGCAGATCGCGAGGGACGACCGTTCAGGCAGGTATCACGACGATGTTGCGAAATCTCAAGTTCGCGCTTAACAGCGCCTGGCAGAGCTTCTGGCGGAACCTGGCCGTGAGCCTGGCCGCCGTGCTGTCGATCACGCTGATCCTGGTCCTGGCCGGCGTCAACCTTCTCGTGGGTCACGCCTTTTCGCAAGTGCTGGACGGATTCCGCACCAAGGTCAGCGAGATCTCGATCAACGTGTCAGATGACACGCCGCTGCAGACCGTGTCCGACTTCCAGCAGCAGCTGACGGCCGACGCACGCGTGACGAGCGTTCGATTCATCACCAAGGAAGAAGCGCTCGCGCAGTTCAAGGCGGATCCGCAAAACGTCGTCTTCGCGCAGCAGATCGAGGGCAATCCGCTTGATGCAAAGCTCGAGGTCCACGTCAAGAATCTCGGCGACGTTGCCGCCATCGACACGCTCGCTCGTCGCTGGCCGGGCGTCGATCCCGCCGACCCCACCAACTACCAGGGCGACTTCGTCAACCGGATGCTCGAGCTGTCGTCCTGGCTGAGCCTTGCCGGCGTGGCCCTGCTGCTGATCCTCATGATCGTGTCGGTGGTGATCGTGATGAACACCATCCGCACGGCCGTTTATCACCGCCGCAAAGAGATCGAGGTGATGAAGCTCGTCGGCGCCACCGAGTGGTTCGTCCGGGGCCCGTTCGTGATCGAGGGCATCATGACGGGGCTGATCGCGGCATCGATCGCGCTCGCCCTGCTCGTGATCGCCTACCCGCCGGCGGTCGATCGCTTCAAGTCCGATATCGGATTCATCCCTCTGAGCTACGACCCGCGTTTCATCTCGATCCTGGCCCAGGACCTGCTCCTGGCGGGGGCGCTGCTGGGCGCGCTGGGTAGCTACATCGGCGTCCGACGGTACGTGAGGATCTGACGTTGAAGGTTCGTTTGTTGATCGCAGCGATCCTGGCCACGACGGCATGGGCTCCGCAGTCTGTGCAGATCGCCTCTGCAATCTACTGCTATCCGGGTGATCCGCCGGCCGTTTACCAGGCGTGCGTCAACTACAACAGCGGCATCGGGCAGCAGGTCAACAACCAGAACCAGCTCAACAACATCCAGTCGCAGATCAACAACACGATCTCCCAGATCAACGCCATCGACGTGATGATCGCCAGCCTGCGGAATCAGATCGCTGCTCAAAAGGCATTGATCGCCCAGACCCAGGCGGCGATCGACGAGCTGAGCCGCCAGATCAGGTTTGGCGAGGCCTCCCTCATCCGGCAGAAGGCGCACGTGAGCGTGCGCGAACAGCTCCTCAACCAGCGTCTTCGCTACGTCGACTCGCACGGCAGCCTCAACTACGTCCAGCTGGTGCTGACCTCAAACAGCATCAACCAGCTCATGAACCGGATGGTGGGTGCGCAGCAGGTTGCGGCGTCCGACCGTCGGCTGCTCGTGGGCATGGAGGAGGAGCACGCGCAGATCGCGCAGGCCAACACCGACCTCGATGGCCAGCGCGGCCAGGTGTCTGCGCTGCTCAAGCAGCAGAAAGAGGCGGAGGCAGACCTGGAGAAAAACCTGGCCACGGAGGCGGCAGCGCTCGCATTTGAAAGGCAGCTCGCCGCTCAGCTGGCCGATCAGTACAACAAGGTGCAGGCCGAGCGGGCGGCGATCGACGCGCAGGTGGCGCAGCTGGCCCAGCAATATAACGCCGCCGCCATCAGGGCGGGAGGCGGCAACGGCGTGTTCGAATGGCCTGAGCCGAATTGCGGCCCCAGCTGCATGAGCCAGCGGTTCGGGTGCTCGAGCTTTTACCTCGAGGTCTACGAGCCCAGCTGCCCGTACCCGCACAAGATCCATACGGGCATCGACATCGCGGGGCCCTATGGCACCCAGATCGTCGCCGCTGACACGGGCGTCGCGTACCTGTACCCGGGCAGCGTCGGCTACGGAAACCTGCTGGTGATCATCCACGGGAACGGCTATTCGACGTACTACGGCCACCTCTCCGGGTACGCGCCCGGGCTTTCAACCGGGCAGGTCGTGCCGCGCGGAACGACGGTCGCATTTGAAGGTTCGACAGGTTGGTCGACCGGCCCGCACCTGCATTTCGAGATCCGAGTCAACGGCGTCTACAAAGATCCCTGCATCTGGCTCGGTTGCTAGTCTGCTGTGAGTGTCAGGCTTCGTTGCGTCCGGCGGGTTGACCCATAGTCTCTGTGCTCGTCGACGCGACGTAGCTTTCATGCGAATTGTCGCCCGCCGGACGCAATGGGCCGGCCGGCGTGACTTCATAGGAGCGTGGATCCGCCCCCACTCAGGCGTGTCCGCCGACCGGTCCTGTATCCCCCAGAAAAGGAGACAAGACCATGGTGACATTCGGCGGCGACAGTCACAAGCGGAGCCACACCCTGGTGGCGGTGGACGAGAACGGGCGCCAATTGGCTGCGTGCACGGTCGCGGCGACCTCGAGCGGTCACATGGAGGCATTGGGTTGGGCCCGGCAATGGCCGGAGCGGCGATGGGCGCTGGAGAACTGCCGGCATCTGTCGCGAGTGCTTGAGCGTGAATTGCTGAGCGCTGGTGAGGCGGTTGTCCAGGTATCACCCAAGCTGATGGGGAGTGCACGCAGAACAGGCCGGGAACAAGGCAAGTCGGACCCGATCGACGCCTTGGCGGTGGCGCGGGCGGCGTTGCGTGAACCCCACCTCCCGGTGGCGCAGCTGGAGGGCAAGAGTCGTGAGGTCAAGCTGCTGGTTGACCACCGAGAAGACCTGGTCGGAGAGCGAACCCGAATACAGAATCGGCTTCTCTGGCATCTGCACGAGCTGGAGCCGGGATACCAGGTTGTAGCCAGTGGGCTGCTGCGGACGGTGATCTTGTGCGAGGTCAGGATGCGTCTCGAAAATCGCACTGGAGTTGTGGCTGAAATCGCACGCGAACTGGTTGAGCGGCTGTCAGAACTGACTCGATCGGTCAAGCGGCTACAGCGTCGCATCGAGGCTCTTATGGAAGAGCTGGCGCCAGCTTTGCTGAGGCTGCCCGGTTGCGCCGGCTTGAGCGCTGCCAAGCTGGTCGCAGAGACCGCCGACGTGCGTCGCTTCCGCTCGAGCGCGGCCTTTGCCATGCACAACGGCACAGCGCCGATTCCAGTCTGGTCGGGCAACCATGAACGTCACCGCCTCAACCGCGGCGGCAATCGTCAGCTCAATGTTGCCCTGCACCGAATCGCCATCACCCAGATGCGACTCGGAGGTCCCGCCTCGGCTTACATTGCTCGACGTTTGGCGATGGGGAACACAAAGACAGAAGCTATAAGAGCTCTCCGCCGCCAAATCTCGGACGAGGTCTACCGGCGGCTTCGACAGGATGATTCAGAGCGGTCGACCGCGCCCATCGCGGCCGCCGCTTGACATAGGAGATTCGTGTGGGAGCGGATGCCCAGGCGCGCTTCGAGCCGCGCCGTCCCTTCGATCTCGACCTGACGCTCGCGCCGATCGGCTCGGGGCCTTCGCTGCGTCATCACGATGGTGCGATTTGGCGTGCGACCCGCACCCCAGCGGGCCCGGCAACCCTGCAGCTGGAGCAGCGCAACGGTTCGGTTGAGGTCAACGCATGGGGCCCCGGCGCCGAATGGGCGGTCGCGCACGCGCCCGTGCTGTGCGGCGAAGAGGACGACGACACCGGCTTCGCTCCCTCGCATCCGCTGATCAAGCGCCTGCACCACGAGATCCCCGGCATCCGGATGACCCGCACCCTCTCTGTCTTCGAAACCCTCGTGCCGGCGGTGATCCTGCAGCAGGTCACGACCGAGGAGGGGCGCGCTTCCTTCCATCACATGGTGAATGCCATCGGAGAGCCTGCGCCCGGACCCGCGTCCTTGAAGCTGCCGCCCGCACCATCGGTTCTCGCACGCACGCCCTACTGGAGCTTTCATCGCTTCGGGATCGAGCGACGCCGGGCCGAGATCGTCATCCGGACTGCCCGGAGCGCGAACCGTCTCGAGGAGATCGTGACCATGGACCTCGCGAGCGCGTACCAGCGGATGCTCGCGTTTTCCGGCATTGGCCCCTGGACGGCGGCGAAGGTTGCGATGGTGGCGCTGGGCGACGCCGACGCGGTCCCCGTCGGCGACTATCACCTTCCGCACTCGGTCGGCTATGCGCTCGAGGGCACGCCCCGATCGACCGACGAGCGAATGCTGGAGCTGCTCGAGCCATACCGAGGACACCGAGCACGCGTGCTCCGACTCCTGACACTGGCTGGCATTGCGGCGCCACGATTCGGCCCCAAGAGGCCGCTGAGAAACTACCGAAGTTACTAGAGGCACCCTCTCCCCCCCCGGGGGAGAGGGATGTGGGGTGAGGGGCGTGAAAGGCGGCCTCAGGGGAGAGGGATGTGGGGTGAGGGGCGTGGAAGGCAGTTTCAGGCGTCGAGCGTCGCCAGCTCTTCCTCGACCACCTCGATCAGCTCACGCATGCCCTCGCTGTCGAAGATCAGTCGCGCCC
>VBGV01000020.1 GCA_005880755.1 Chloroflexota bacterium | reverse complement strand
GTCGCGGCTGAAGATGAGCTTCTCCTGGTCCTCGCCGAGGTCTTCGAGGATGTGGTACGCGATGTGGGCGTGGGCAAGCTCGTCCTGGATGATCGCGATGCCGGTCATGAAGGCGTTGATGCTCGGTGCCCGCTTGGCCGCGAGGTAGTAGGCGGGGGCGGAGATGAGCTCGGTGTCGCCGGACACGATGAGCGTGTGCTTGAGCTCGCGGAGGTACTCGGGGGTCATCTCGTTGGTCGACTCGATGAGCTCGCCGGACTTGATCATCTGGTCGAACTCCGCTGAGGTGGCCACCAACTCATTCTCCAACAAGCCGGGCGGTAGAATCGTCATCTCTCCCAGGCAGCCGTTCCTGCCGCGCCGTGGTGGCTATAGCTCAGTAGGCAGAGCACCAGATTGTGGATCTGGGTGTCGCGGGTTCAAGTCCCGCTAGCCACCCTTAAAACCCTTCGGCCTGAGGCCCGATACGACCAACCGTGCCCGAATGGCCGAATAGATCGTCGCCATTCGACCACTTGTGCCCGATTGGCGGAATCATCCGCCTGGCCCACGGGTGTCGAGCAATGCGTAGTGAGTCATCGCGACCAAGTCGTGGGGGAGACGCCAGCGATTTGGTTTTCCGCCCCATCATCGGTTTCCTTTCGGTCGATCGAGCCATTTCGTCGCCAGCTGGTAGGCCTCCTCCAGGAGTGTGTTGAGGTCGTCGACAGGACCAGAAAACTCCTTGCGCTGGCTGTGATAGTCCCAGAGGTGCACACTCACGATTCCCGCGGGAGAGACAGGATCAACCCAAATCTGAATCTTGGAATGCCTCGCTCCGACGATTTGAATCGAGCGCACGGGTTCGCCCTTGTATTCGGTCGAGACTTGGAGTTGGTGTGCTGAACACCAAGATTCAAGGACTTCATCGACGAGCTCGTAGCTCATCGGCAGATAAATCGACTGGGAGTGATCAACGCCCACGCACAGCTGATTCAGTTGGAAGAATCAGTCTGCCTGCGTGGAGCATCGCGTGAGATTCGTCAAACCATGCGGCGGTTTGCGGTCCGCAGTAGATCTTTAGGGGATGGCCGTTCTCATCCGCCGTCCGCCGAAGAAGCCACTTTCGCGCCGCGCTCATTGCTCGTCGCGCCCAGGCTTCGACCTCCGGATCAACTGGTGGCAGGGTGTTGAAGTAAATGCGGGCTTCTGTGAGCGCTCTTCCATCAAAGAAGCAACCGCCCATTTCCAACCCGAAGGCGCCGGCTGAAACGACCCATGATTTGCGCGCGTCCCACCACCAGGGCTCTTCAGACTGCATCCGAGACGAGTCCTTTCGTCGAATGAGCCACGCGGATATCGGTGGCGGATCGTCGGTAGCCCAGGCCCGCATCGTCTTGGAACTCTGTTCCTGAGGGACGAGCTCTACGGGCTCAGGGCGGCCAACCGTAGCCACCAGGTCAGGAAACTCGACCGGTAGCACGAAGTAGTTGATCTGACGACCCATCAGGCGCTGCTCATCCAGCGGCAGCCTTCTCTAACCAAGCGACAGTGGCCGCGTCCGGCCGTGCGAGACCGACTGTGGGGTGGCGCGGAAACTGAGGCCCAACCTTCGTCAAGGAAAGGGCTGTCCTGGCCGCGCGCGACACGGTCTCAGCGTCACCAAGTTGCTCGGCGACCTTGGCTAGAGCGATGTTCCATCGGAACAGGTCCGAATTCATCATCCTTCCGCGCTTAAGGGCTGAATCCAGCAAGCGAAGCGCTTCTTCATGACGATCGGACCCGGCGCTCTCGGTCAGGACTTCCGCGAGCGAGACCTCAACCATGCCGGTGGTTCCATTCAAGTCGGGCCATCGGCTGATGACCTCGCGGTAGTTGCTTTCGGCAGCTTCAGCTGACCCTTCCTCCCGTCCGATGTCGCCGAGCAACTCGAGGCAGAACCCGGAGTCCATCGATTTCGGGTAATCGCTCACCACTCGGTTCAGCAGCTCTTTGGCTCCGCCCAGCTCCCCGGCATCTCTAAGCGCCAACGCCTTGATGCGCAGGTACTGGGCCCGGTTTCCGATGCGTGCTCGGTTCAGACGCTCTTCAAACTGATCCCGGGTCGCCCGATCCCAACCCGGATCGCGAAACCAGTCGGCTGACTGGCGTCCTTTATTAGGGGCACCTCCGGGCATCGCTCTTAGTTTCAGGCAAAGGGTGGGGCGTTCGATTTTTCGCGCGTATGGAAGTGTCGAGCGGGTCGAGGCGATCCGAGAACAGAGTATTCCTACTTCAAAAGCGCGGTTCTAAAGTCGTCCCAATAGCGACCCAATTTGGCTCCCCGGATACGACCAAGTGGGCCCAAATGGCTGGATCAAAGGCCCGGGATTCGACCATTCGTGCCCGAATGGCCGACCCCCGAGGCGTGGCGCTTATTCCGACCGGAGGACTTGGGCCACCGGTGTGGCCGCCGCCCAGCGCGCTGGCATCGCGGCGCCGGCCAGCGCCACCGCGAAGGCGCCTGCGATCACCAGCAAGATAGTGATCGGATTCAGGCTGCCGCTGATGTCGAACATGAATCCATAGAGGTCGCCCATCGTGGCCGTGATGACCCCGAGCAGCCAGACCCCGATGGGTATTCCAACCATCGCGGCCACAACAGCCACGACGCAGGACGAGGCTGCTGCCATCGCGGCAATCTGCGCCGGGGTCATGCCCAACGACTTGAGAGTCGCAATGTCGTGGACGCGCTCACGCGTGGCCAGCAGGGTGGCGTTGAAGACTCCCGCGGCGGCGATCAGAGCCAAAACCAGCGTCAGCCCCCCGATGATGACGTTGATGAATGCCACGAAGGGTTGGGCGTACGTCTTGTTGATGTCCTCCTGCACGCCGAGCTGCGAACTTTTCGCGGCGAGACGAGCGGTGTAGGCGGCAACGTCTGTGCCGGCTCGCAGCTGAACCAGGTACACGTCTGGAGTCTCGGTGGGCAGGATGCCCATGAGCGTCTGCCAGTCGACCCGGAATCCGCGTCCGGCGTTCGGTTGATCGTTCATCAGGCCCACCACTCGAAGCCTCAGCTCGTGCCCGCCGACGTTGACCGCTACCGAGTCGCCAAGGCGCAAGTGCGCTTCCCGTGCGGTGAGGAGTCCGGCGACGGTTTCACCTGGTGCCGAGAACCAGCGGCCGGATGCCGGTCGGTAGCCGAAAGCCGCAGTGTCGCCACGCATCGCCGTCAGCGGCTCGGCGTTAGCCTTACCGGTCACGGAGGCCGGGAGTTGACGAGTCGCAATCACAGCCTTGGTCCCGGAGTCGGCCGTGATCAGCGACGTGGCTTCGGTGTCCGACAGATTTCCGTAGCGCACGACGTTGGCGTCCTGTGCCGCCCCGTAGCTCGCCGGGTCGTCGATGACCCGCTGCAGGCTTGGGCCGAACGTGAATGCGAATGTCAAAGTCGCGATGCCGATGCCGAGCGCGACCACCGTGAGCGATGCTCGAATTGGTCGCGCGAAAGCGTCGCCGGCGCCGAGTCCGACGGCCGGGGCAGCGCCAAGGCGAAGGAGAAATGAACCGAGCCAGGAACGGCGCGAAGCGCGGGGCGACGAGCCGAGCGTGATCGCGCGGATGGCGTCGGCGCGCGCCGCTTGAAGCGCGGGCACCAGCGCGGCCAGCGCGACGAGGACGATCACCCCGATCAGGACTCCGACGTCGATGAGCGGATCGACCGGGCTGGGCACCGGCAGCTTCAGGTCGGCTGAGGTCGCGCCCAGGAAGTAGGTGCTCGCGAGCGCACCGAGCGGGACGCCCACGACTGATCCGGCGATCGCGGGTACGGCCATCTGGCCGGTCACGATCGCCACCACCTCCGCGGGTGTGAACCCAAGCGCTTTGGCGATTCCGAACTCTCGATAGCCGGCGATCACCATCCCCGCTACAACGCTGGCGACCACCAGCACGACCGCGATCAAGGCGAAGGCGGAGAAGGCGAAGATGATGCCGCCGACGGCAGTGACGAGCCAGTTGAAACCTGCACGCATCTCGAGCCAGCTCGTCGGCGCCTGGACCTCGGCGCCACTGGGAAGAGCATTCTCGACGACCCTGCGATCTGCCGCCAGCTCGGCGTCGGTGGCCGCATGCTGAAACCGGTAGGGCATCTCGTAACCGAGGCGAATGTCGCTCCCGCCGAGGATCTTCGCGAGCTCGCCGTCGCGGACCCACGCCCGCATTGTTGCGCCCTGGTTGTTGAACGCCGCGAGATCGCTTACGACGCCGACGACCTTGAGCGTGGTGGTGTGGCTCGAGGTGACCGCCTGGATGGAATCTCCCAGCTGCGGCACCAATGTCGAGAGTCCCGGATCGCCTTTGGCGACGGCCATCTCGTCATCTCCCTGCGGCCACCGTCCGGCCAGCAGTGCCAGCCGGTCGACGTTTCCGCCCGGGTTGCCGCGCTCGATGACCTGGATCGGTCCGTTGGCTTTGCCCTTCTGGAAAGTGACTGTGGCCGCGGGCCGCACCGGACCGGCGGCGGTCACACCGGGGAGCGACGTGGTGGCGGCCAGCTGATCTGCTGTCACCCGGCTCGCGTCGAGGTGGAAGACCAGGTGGGGTCCATTGGCGGAAGCGAAGGCGTCATCCCACGGCTGGTTGTCGCGCACCACGAGAGTTAGCGAGAGGGTCGCTACCGCGGCCGCCAGCAACGTGGTGGAGGCCACGATCGTCCATTGCGCCCGACGCCGGAGCAACGCGGCGCGAACCTGGGTCAAGATCGCGCCCACGGCTACAACTCCCCCGCGCCGAGGCGGACGAGCTCCGCGGGCTCGGCCTTGCGTCGCGGTTGGATGCGGGCGTCGTCGACGATGGCGCCGTCGCGTAGCGACACCACTCGGCGGCCATGACCTGTCGCGAGATTTACGTCGTGGGTGACAAGTAGGATCGTCTGCCCTCGCTGGTTGAGGGCGTCGAGAAGCTCCATGACCTGGGTACCCGTGCGGCTGTCGAGAGCGCCGGTCGGCTCATCGGCCAGGACGAGCGCCGGCTTGTTGATCAACGCGCGGGCGATGGCGACACGCTGGCGCTCGCCACCGCTGAGATTCTGCGGGTACGAGCGCTCGACGCTCGCGATGTCCAGGTCGTGCAAGAGCTGCCGTGCCTGGGTGCGCGCGGCGGCCGGGCGCGTGCCGGCGAGCTGCGCGGGCACCATCACGTTCTCGATCACCGTCAGATTCGAAAGCAGGTTGAAGAACTGGAAGACAAATCCGATGCGCGTGCGGCGGTAACGCGCCAGAGCGGTCTCGCTTGCTCCTGTCAACTCGATCCCGTCGACCACGACTCGGCCTGAGCTGGGCCGGTCGAGTCCTGCGACCACGTTCAGCAGCGTCGATTTACCGCTACCCGACGGACCCATGATGGCAGTGAACTCACCGTGCTCCACGGTCAGGCTCACGCCGTCGAGGGCGGCGACGGCGGCGTTGTTGTAGGTACGGCCCACATTCGTCAACTGGACCAGAGCATTCGTCGTCATCGTGTTTTCAGTTCCTCCATGCACGCTTCCAGCCATTTCAAATCCGCCTCCGTGTGTAGCCGCCCACCCTTGAACAGAAGTGCAAGCTCGGTCCGCCCGCGCGCCTGCGCCTCCTTCTCGGAATCCGCGAGATCGCGGAGCCGCTGGAGATAGGCATGCCTCTGCCTTTTCAGCAGGCGCCCCATGGCGCCGTTCTGGTTTCTGCGCGCTCCCAGTACGACCTTGATGTAGATCTCTTCCCGCAGTAGCTGCGGCTCTTCGTCGACGCCTTCGAGCCACTCGGCCAGCGCGGCCTCGCCGGCCGAGGTCGCGCGAAAGAGCTGCTTGCCACGGTCACCGCGATCGCCCACCGGTTCGACCAGGCCGTCCCGCTCCAGGCGCTGCAGCGCCTGGTAGACGGACCCGATGTTGAGCTCCCAGGTCCCGCCCAGCATGTCTTCGAACCGCTGCTTGATCTCGTAGCCATGCAGGGATTCGGCGGCGAGCAGTCCGAGCAGTCCAAAGCGAAGTGACACGCCCAGCTACCCGACCAGACGGCGGAAAAGCCTATACATAGGCCCGAAGTATATGTGCTATGTATCGGTTGTCAAGTCCGCTTAGGGCTAGGTCTGGGTTTTGGCGACGATGCTTCGGAGCCAGGCTGTGAGCTCGGTTCCAGCGACCGAGTCGCGCTGGAAGATGGCCGCCACCTGGCCATTCAGAGCCTTCTTGTCAGCGTCGGTCAGCACTTTGGCGGTCAAGACCATGATCGGGATCGAGCGTGTCGCTTCCTTCTCCCTGAGCGCCTCCACGACATCGAACCCACTCAGGCCCGGCATCATCAGGTCGAGCAGGATCAGGTTGGGTATCTCCGATATGGCCATGTCGATACCTTCCTGACCGCTGCCGGCCCTGAGCACGCCAAAGCCGGCAGGTTTGAGAAGCCCTTCCACCAGGTCCAGGTTGGCCGGCTCGTCATCCACGACCAGCACGCGAACGGGTGCGTCCTCGACCGGGCTCGTGAATCTGTATTGATTCAGTCGCGAGAGCAAGGCCTTTCCGTCCACCGGCTTGACGAAGTAATCGAGCGCGCCGAGGGCCCGGCCGAGCGCCGGTTTGTCGACCACCGAGACCACGACCACCGGGATGTTCCGGGTGGCCTCGTCAGCCTTGAGTCGGGTCAGGACCTCCCAGCCGTCGACCTCGGGCAAGAGGATGTCGAGGGTGATCGCCACCGGTTTCAGGTTGCGCGCCATCGTCAGGGCGTCGGTGCCGGTGTGCGCAACGTCGATCCGAAATCCGCCGGCGTGCAGGTGGCTCGCCAGGATCTCCGCGGCCTGCGGATTGTCCTCTACCACCAGCACCAGCGGCCGTCCCGGATCGCCCGCCGCGACCTGCGGCGGCGCGACCTGCAAGGACGCCGCAGGAGCGGGCCCCTGGAGCGGCAGACGCAAGGTGAAGGTGCTTCCCTTGCCGAGTTCACTTTCCACGCTGACCTGGCCGCCATGCAATTCGGCCAAACGTTTTGTCAGGGCCAGGCCCAGACCGGTTCCCTCCTGTTGCGGCCCTGGGCCCGCGTCGAGCCGGTGGAACTCCGTGAAGAGGTGACCCAGGTCTTGCTGCGCGATCCCGATGCCTGTGTCGGAGACTGCAATCTCCACCAACATCTCAATCTGGCGGCGTCGGACGTCGATCCGACCACCGCTGTGGGTGAACTTGATTGCGTTGGAGACCAGGTTCAACAGCATCTGCCTTACCTTCGCGGCGTCAGCGACGAGGCGGAGCTCCGGCGATGGCTCGATGGTCAGCGCGATCGACTTGCTCCGAGCCAGAGGCTCGACGGTTGCGCGGACATCCTCGATGACGTTGCCGACCTCAACAGGTCCGAGGTGCAGGTCCATCTGCCCGGCCTCGACTTTCGAGAGGTCGAGGATGTCGTTGATGAGTTGGAGCAGATGCTCGCCGCTGCTGTGGATCTGATGCAGAAACCGGCGACGCGTCGGTTCGTCGAACCTGTCGGCCGTGTCGTCGCTGAGCAGTTCGGAGAATCCAAGGATCGAGTTGAGTGGGGTCCGCAGCTCATGGCTCATGCTGGCGAGAAACCGACTCTTGGCCTGATTGGCACGCGTGGCGTCCTCTTGTGCCTCCAGGAACGCCGCGGTGCGCTCTGCCACTTTGATCTCAAGCTCGTTTGCCGTCAGCTTCTGGTCTTGCATGAGCTGGGCGATGGCGATCGCACGCGCGGCGCGGGCCGCGAGGCTTTCCAGATGCTGGATGTCCTCCGGGCGGAGTGGTGAGCTGCCCTCATATCGGTTGAGGTTGAGCCCGCCCACGACTCTGTCCTGCGCGACCATCGGCAGCATCGCCGACTCACGCATACGCCATTTCTGGATGTGCCGCGCCTGGTGCGGGGCGACGTTCGGGGGGAGATGGTCGGGATCGATGGGGATGACAACCGGTCGCCGCTCCTTGAGGACTGTTTTCCACGGACCGGACGCGTCGATCTCGATCGGTACGCCGATCAGCCCGCTCACGTACTCCCGCAGGTTGGGATTCGGGTGATAGGCGGCTACGGGCTCGACGTGCTTGCCGTCTCGCGACAGCAGGACGACGGCGCAAAGATCGCCCGTCGCACGGGATATGTGCTCGGCGACGATCGCGAGCAGGGCTTCCATGTCTGGAACCGCATCACTGAATGCGTCTGATGCGGCCGCGATGGCGGCAAGGCGGCCGGAGTCTTCGGACACGACGCCACTCTATTCCGGCGTCCTCGGGAAACAGCCGCCGTTAAGTGGCCAATTAAGTGCCGGGACCGAGAGGCCGCGTACCCCGAGACTGGCAGCGACTCCTGCACTGAACCCACTGACGACTAAGAGGGTCTAGACCGGGCAGTCTGGCGATAGTAGGCTGACCTGGCACCGTCAGGACCTGAAGTGGGGGTGGGTTCAATGAAGCTCAGCCGACGTGACGTGCTCAAGATGGGTGTCCTTGCCGGCGCCGGAGCTTCGATCGCCGCCGTGGGCGGAACCGCGGTCGCCTCCGCCGCGTCCGCGCGCAGCGATCTAAACGAGAAAACGATCGTGCAGCTGCAGGGCCTGATGAGCCAAGGCAAGTTGAGCGCAGTCGATCTTGTCGAGTTCTATTTCGACCGAATCAGCCACCTCGATCAGGCTGGACCGAGGGTCAACTCGATCATCGAGCTGAATCCGGATGCACGGAGCATTGCCCAGGCGCTCGATCGCGAGCGGCGCGCCACGGGTCCGCGCGGCCCTCTCCACGGCATTCCTGTCCTCCTCAAGGACAACGTGGACACCCACGACAGAATGCAGACCGCCTCCGGATCTCTGGCCCTGGCTGGCATTCCCGCGCCGTCGATGGATGCGACCGTGGCCGCCAAGCTCCGTCAGGCAGGCGCGATCGTGCTTGGCAAGGCTGGATTGAGCGAGTGGGCAAACTTCCGCGGTAGCGCCTCGACAAGCGGCTGGTCCGGTCGCGGTGGGCTCTGCAACAACCCATACATCATCGACACCAATCCTTCCGGTTCCAGCTCGGGGTCCGCAGCTGCGGTGGCCGCCAACTTCACCGCGGTTGCGATCGGCACTGAAACCGACGGCAGCATCGTCGGACCTGCGAACAACTGCGGGGTGGTTGGCATCAAGCCAACCGTCGGGTTGGTGAGTCGGGCGGGCGTGATCCCGATCTCGCACACTCAGGACACCGTCGGGCCGCACGCTAGAACGGTGGCGGATGCGGCAGCGGTTTTGAGCGCGATTGTTTCGCGAAGTGGCGATATCCGCGACCCTGCGACGAATGGCGTGCCACTGGGGTGGCGCGGGACTGGCCGGACCAGGCCCCGCATTCCGGCCGACTACACCGCGTTCCTGGACCCGAATGGCCTGAGCGGCGCGAGGATCGGTGTGGCACGGCAGTACACGGGACCGAATCTCAAGATGTCGGGGTTGTTCGACCAGTCCCTGGCGGCCATGGCTGGAGCTGGGGCGACCCTCGTTGACGTCAACTTCAACCATTTCGATGCGATCTTTTCGTTCGCCGCCGAGATCGTGGTTCTCTTCTTCGACTTCCACCAGGACCTCAACGCGTATCTCGCCACCAGGCCCGGCACATCGATTCACACCATCGACGATGTCATCGCGTTCAATTCGCTCCATGCCGACCAGGAGCTCAAGTTCTTCGGCCAGGAACTGATGGTCGCGGCTCGGGACACCGACATTCACGACGCGGCCACGATTGCCGCCTACCAGGATGCCCTGAACACCGACAAATTCATTGGGGCAAGTGATGGCATCGACGCCTTGCTTGCCGCGAACTCGCTGGACGCGATCGTGGCGCCCACGGACAGCCCCGCCTGGACCACTGACCTGGTCAACGGCGATCACTTCACATCTTCCGGATCGACCTCGCCGGCCGCAATCGTCGGCTACCCCATCATCAACGTTCCTTCGGGGATGAGCTACGACCTGCTTCCGGTCGGGGTTTCCTTCTTCAGCACCGCCTTCAGCGAGCCGACTCTGATCAAGTTGGCGTCGGGATTCGAGCACGTGACCCAGGCTCGTCGCCAGCCCACGTTCCTCTCCACGTTCCCGGCAAATCCGCCATCCGACAACCATGAGCGCAAGGAGAAGAGTCCACGAAGGCCTGTGAACGCGCGGCCGAACATGATCTAGGTGAGTGCCTCTCATCGACGCTCGCTCCAACGCTATGCGCTGAAGATCAGATAGATCGGGGCGTCGGGCCGGATCTGCTGACGCCGCGCTGGTCCTGGGACGGCCCGCAGCGGACGTAACCCCTGATCTCGAGCGGGCGTTACTTCGGTCGATGGCCCGCATCAAGATGGTCGAGGAAGCGGACGCTGAAGGCCCGCTGGCCGAGCTGTATGCGGCATCCAAGTCGCGCAGCGTGGCCAAGATCGTGCCCGACATCCTCCGCACGATGAGCCTGCGGCCGGACTTTCTGACCGCGATCGACGCCGCGTCGAGGCTCCACTTCAGCGACGGAGCGCTGACGCGGGCGCAGCACGAGATGATCGCCTCGTACGTGTCGGCGCTGAACAAGTGCCGCTATTGACTCAGCTCGCATAGCTGGTTCCTGCAGTTGCAGGGCGAGACGTACGGGAAGGCCGCGCAAGCACTGCGCGATGGCGACCTCGAGGGGTCGGGGCTCGACCAGCCCCACCGCCTGCTGCTCGATTTCGTCGCCACGATCACAAAGCACGCCTACCGCGTCACCGACGAGCAGGTGCAGGGTCTGCGCGATGCCGGTTGGACCGACGAGCAGATCGCGGAAGCGGCCTACGACGCGGCGTTGTTCAACCTGTTCGTCAGGCTCGCGGACACTTTCGGCATCGAGCCGCCGGCAATGTACGAGCCGGACGGAATCCCCGCCGCCGCTAGGCCAGAGTCAGGTCGGTGAAGTCGGCGCTGATCACGTCGTGGTTCAGGTTGCCGCCCTTCACGCCACCGAGGCCCCAGCTCTTCGCGTAGGACTGCGTCTGCTGCGAGACCACGTTTCCCGCAGCGTCCCGGGTGATCAGCGTGGTCGTTCCATGCAGGGTGACCCCGATCAGCCGCCGGCCCTGGGTGCTGAACTTCGGTAGAAACAGGGTCAGCTGGACGCGGTCGAAGCTGTACCTCTTCTCGACGAACTTGCCGCCGGCGATGTCCTGGGCGATCACGTCGGTGAACTCCGTCAGTCCGTCGCCGCTGGCGCCGTCCTCGGCGAGCTTCGTGTCGTGGGTCCGCCGAGCTTCCGACTCGATGATCAGGTCAAGCACCACGTCGTGAGCCCACCTGTCGGCGGTCTGCTGGTTGACCGAGGAGTCAAACGCGGGCACGTTGGAAGGGATGCTCACCGAAGGGATCGCGGGCAGCGTCCACACGCGGCCGGTTGCCGAAATGGGAACGGAGTTGCCGCTTGGAGGCAGCGCCGAACCGGCTGTGACCGACAGCCACGTCGCGTAGTCCGGCCCGGAACCGACGCTGAGGGCGAGCTTGGGCGTCGAACCGTCCGGCAGCTCGGGCGCCGGCTCGGGGCCGTGCGTCGAGAGCTGGGCCGCGACGGGGAGCGCCGTGGCGAGCAACAGCGTCACTCCGAGGACCGCGGGGGCCGCCCAGCCCAGCCTGCGCACCACCGCCAGGCCCCCGCCGGCCTCCTCGAGCGGCGCCAGCAATCGCGCCAGCGCAAAGCGCCCGGCGCATGCGAAAACTAAGCTGCCCAGCAGCGCCGTCTTGGTCCAGAACTCGAGCGTCGTCGGGCCCAGGAGGATGACCGAGAGGACGGCGACGATCACGCCGAACACGAATCGCCCAACCTGTCCGTCCGGAACCGTCCGAGGATCGGGAAGCATGAAGAACGCAAAGATCAGGACCTCAGGCGAGGTGACCAGGGTCTGCCACAGGTCTCGACCGCAAAGCGCGGTCGCGTGCCAGCTGGCGACCATGCAGTGGTCGGGCACGGGGGCCAGGGCGATCGCGACGGCGGCGGCAAACGCGGCCATGTATCCGAGCTCCAGGCCGAGCAGCTTCAGCTCCCAGGCGATCAGCAGGCCGCCGCCGATCAAGATCGCGTACGTCACGTACATCCACGGGCCGAGCGGGATCCACCACAGGTCCTGCGGCTCTGTGTACTGCGGCCCCAGGACGACAAAGGCCAGGACGAGCGCGATGTTGGAGGGGTTGAAGATGTGCCGTCCCTTCCAGCGGATCACGTACTTCGTGGCCATCGCGAAGGCGACCACACCGATGAAGATCAAGAACCCGTGCTTGCTCCACCATTGGCCGTGAACCGTGCCTGGGACCCTGAGGATGAAGGCGGTGCTGTTCCCGGTCAGCAGCCCGCTGGCCGGCCACATGATGACCTTGTCCTTGAAGAACCCGACGCCGAATTCGATCAGGGCGCCGGTGACGAGACAGATGAGGATCTGGGCCACCGACAGGCGGAAATTCAGGACCGTTTGCCCGAGGACCTGGAGGGTCAAGAGGACCGCGGCCACGTGGAGTCGGGGATCCCGGATGCTCGGCAGCAGGACCGGGTACTCCCGCCCCCGGATCCGAAGACTCCGGCGCCTGGGGACCGCCCGGCGCGGCGCTTCGCCGGGTACGCTCACCCCGTGCGACGACGGCGCGTCGGTGGTCGCCATGGTCGGGTAACGGTCATGGTAAGCGGGCCGTTACACGGACGAGCCGCCGTGCGAATACAAATTCGACTTCTCGCCGCCGCTGGACTGGGTTTCGCGCTGGCGGCGTGTGATCCCACTCTTGGTCTTGGCCTGCCGAGCGAGCGCGTGCTGGAGGACGGCGCTGCCAACACCTTGACCCAGGCGAAGGGCTTCGACATCAACGGGACCTACTCAACTTCCGCGGGGGAGCTGTGGGCGATCGACGTGCAGCTCGTCCGACCCAACACGGAGCACGCCACCGCCAGCACGGGCGACCAGAAGGTGGAGGCGATCGTCCTCGGCGAGGCCGCTTACTTTCGGGGCCAGAAGTTTCTCGCAGCCCGCATGGGCAGCGACCCGCTATCGCAAAACCTGGTCAAGGCGGCGGGCAGCTCGTGGTGGAAGGGCTCGCCCAGCTTCA
>VBGV01000107.1 GCA_005880755.1 Chloroflexota bacterium | reverse complement strand
CGGCGGCCGGCCGCTCAACGGATTGCGCAAACTGGAGCTGAAAGGCATCAAGGAGCCTGTCGAAGCGGCCGAGGTCAGGTGGGAGGGTTAGCGTTCGTGAATGGCGAGTTCGGGACGTGGCATCACGGCCACCTTCGTGGCCACCAAGTAGAGCTAACCAGTCGCCTCGTCGCGCCTGCGAAGCTGGATGAAGATCAGGACGCTGCTCACCAAAAGTGCCGGCACGTACATGGTCACGATCACCCAGTTCACGCCGAGCGGATGGTCGAAGACGCTGAAACGCATTGACTGGATGATCGCGTTCACGGTGTCCAACAGACCGACCGCGAGGCAGAGCCACACCAAGGCGATCGCGCCCCTGAAGCGGTAGCGCAGGGCGAGCAGGGCGATCAGGGCCAGCGCCGCGGTTGCGAGGTCGCCGATGCCGATCATCGTGCGAAATTCGCTGGGTACCGCGGCGTCGACCGCGCCCGGAGCGAGGATCGTCCCACCGACGATGCGAAACGCATGGACCCAAAGCAACGGCATCAACGCCACCTCGCGTTGCAGCCTCGAAAGGCGCGGCGCCACGTACCACCAACCGATGAGCGCGTACGCGACCAGGGCGAGAGTGAACTGAATTCCAAAGAGAACAATCGCTGGCATCGTCGGCCAGCGCGAACTTTAATCCAGGCGGCGGCCTGGGGCTAGCAGCCGACCCAGCCGAACAGCTGCTGCAGCTTGATCTGGTCGAAGCCTCGAAGGATGGCGTGGTTGCCCATCCGGAGCATCGGCACTCGCTCCCCGTCGAGCTGCTCCCACTCCCGCATCGCCGCCGGGTCGCTGTCGATGGCGCGGTATTCGAACTTGACCCCGAGCTCGTTCAGGAGCGCGGCCATGGCCGTCGACTCGCCCGACGCGGCAGAGCCGTACAGGATCGCTTCAGTGTCACCCATCTCTAGTAAGTAACGAGAGGCTAGGCCGATTGCCGCGATAGAGCCAATCAATTGTTTCGATGCGGTTGATAGACCAAATTGATAGCTATCGACTTGCCGACCGCCTTCGCAACCGACCGCCGAACCAACGCAGGCTCGGCGACGGCAGCCAGCGTTCGGGCAGCCACAGCACGAACGCGGACCAGCCCGCGCCGAGGAGCACGCCCCCGACGACGTCGCTCGGCCAGTGGTCGCCCGCCCACACCCTCGCGATGCAAGTCAGAACGATCACGGCGATCGCCAGGATCCAGATCGCGGGCCGGTAGATCGGCCTGATTCGCGGCGCCAGCGACGCTGCGAGCATGAAGCTCATCCACGTGAAGAAAACGGCGTGCCCGCTCGGGTAGCTGAAGCCGCTGGCCGGCGTGAGGATGTGGACGAGGTCGACCGTCGGTCGGTGGCGAGAGACCAGCAGCTTGATGATGTTGTCCAGAAGGCTCGAGATGCTGCCGATCAGCATCAGCCAACCCGCCCGGCGTTCCACGATGAACATCGCGACGATGGCGATGATCCCGACCAGGACCTGCCAGTAACCCGCCGTCACGTTGATCACCTGCAACGCGTAGGCGAGGGGACCCCAGTTAAGGCCCTGGACGAAAGTGGCCACCCGAATGTCGATTGGCAGCCAGAAGCCGTTGATAACCAGGACTGTGTCGATCGCGAACAGGACAAACATCACCAGCGCGGTGGGCCCCAACCAACGTCTCGCTGCGGCCGCGGGCTCTCCGCCGAGAATCTCCTTCGCGGCCTGCTTGGGCTGCGCGCTCATCGAGACCAGAACATCTTCACGTCACTGCGACCAGTTTGTGCGCCGCGCTCAGGCTGATGCCGAGCTGCCCATCAGCCTGACCCACCGCGCACAGGCCACCGAGTGAACGCCCAGCGCGATAAATCCCAGCGCGACGGCGCCCAGGACGAGATGTCCAAATGGTTTGGCGAGCAGAAACAAGAATGCCTCGCCGAAGCCCTGCACCTGCCCCGGGTCGTGGTGGAGGCCCGCCTGGACGATGAACCACCCGACGACCAAGAAGATCACGCCCCGGGCCGCCATCCCGAACCGGCCCAGCGTGATGACGATGCTTCGCGTGGCGTCGCTCATCTCAGCGCCCTTGAGATCTCGCTTGAAAACTGCTCGGTAGGCCTCGACCAACTGTCCGACGCCGATCCCGATCGCCACCAGGCCGATCAGCACCGTCAGCCATCCGCCCTCGGGATGCTCGAGGATGGACGAGATCGTCTTGCGCGTCGCGTCGGTCGAGGCGCCGCCCGCCCCGGCGAGGATCTTGACCCCGAAGGCGACGATCAACGCGTATGAGAGCGCACTCGAGACGAAGCCCAGCCTCTCCAGGTAACCGGACGGGTCGCTGCCGCGGTGCAGGGGATCGAAGACGGCCCTGATGAGACCCCACAGGGAGTAGGCGGCCAGGCCGACGATGATCACGAGCAGGACCAGCTTGCCAAACGGATTGCCGATGAGGAAGACCACGCTTCCGGTCAGGTCGAGCGCATGGCCGTCCGGCTGCGAGAGCGCTATCCGAAGGGCCAGCAGCCCGATGACGAAGTAGAGGGCGCCTCGCACGATATATCCGAGGCGCTCGAGAAACTCGAGCCCCGGGTTGGCGGCGGCGCGCTTGACCGAGTGTCTGTTCGCCTGGAGGGTCGCCATGTGCTCGTAGGGAGAACGGCTGAAGGTCCCGAGTCGGCCATCGCCTCGGATTGCGCACCGCTGACGCCAACGGAGCCGAATTCACATGCTCGATGCGCGCCGTTGGATACAAAGAGGCGAAATGGACCGCCGAAACTCCTCCCCATTCATGGGGAGGTGTCCGGCGAAGCCGGACAGAGGCGCTCAGTAGGCGCCGGTGCGCACGCCCAGCTCGCGCAGCCAGCGCCGGTAGGCGATCGCGGTGCGGTCGCTGCGCAGGTGCAGCTCGGCCTGGAGGTCCAACGGCAGCAGCTCTGGCCGCTGCGACTCGAGGATCGGGCGGTCCTGGGCGAAGATGCGGTCCTGGAAATCGACCATCTCCGAGGTGGGCTCGTAGTCCATCGCCATCCACATCCACGCGCTGCTGTCGACCGGGTCGTGGGGTGTCACCGAAAGCAGCATCCCGAAAGAGTGCTCGCCGTGCTTGATGAAGGACGCCGAGAGCGGGCGGTGGACGCGATATGTATAGGTGACCGTGGCTCCTTGTCCCGTGGCATATGGGTCCGGCTGGTACACCTTGACTCCGGTGGCGAGCACGCCCTCAGGTCCGACGACCGCCTCGTAGTCGGCGATCTCCGGTCGCGCCCGGTCGCCCAGGATCCCCTCGTGCACGAACGGGAAGTGGCCGACGTCGAGAAAATTCTCGACCACGCGCGGCCCGCTCGCGTGCACGCGATAGGGCCCGGCCATCAGCACCTGGTGCTTGCCGTCCTCGAACAGCTCAAACCGGGGAATCTCGCCGGTGCCGCTGCCCAGCGTCGCCCAGACGACTCCGTGCGCCGCCCTCGCGCGAAAGGTGGCCACCCTAGCTTTGGCCGGCGGCTTCTGCTCCGGGTGGGCAGGCATGAGCACGCAGCACCCATCCGTCCCGTACGTCCAGCCGTGATAGGGACACTCCAGGCGACCTCCATCGACTACTCGGCCCAGCGAAAGCCGCGTGCCGCGATGCACGCACAGGTCGCGCCACGCGTAGAACTCGTCACCCGAACGCCACACCACGAGGTCCTCGCCGAGCAGTCGCGCTGGCAGCGGTCCGCCGCCGGCGAGGTCTTCGACGCGCGCTACCGGGTGCCAGTCGTCGACGAGGACCGGGTCGTCGATCATCATCCGCGCTCCTGCGCGGCGGGCCGACTCGAGTATCGCATGTACCTCGCGCGGTAGCCGCGGCGTCTGCCAATGGCGGCCAACAACGGAAATCCCAGGTCCTGCACCGG
>VBGV01000106.1 GCA_005880755.1 Chloroflexota bacterium | reverse complement strand
GATCTTGGTCGCAGGACTCCTGGCGAGCGCCCTAGGCTACGCCGGCTTCGCCTACGTAGACAGTCCCTGGCAGGCCTTTGCCTGCTCGATTGTCAGCGGAGCCGGAATCGGCGCGGCAGGGACGGCCAACCGGACATTGACCATCAGGTTGATCAAGCGCGAGCAGCGAACGGCCGCCTTCGCGCTTAACCGCGTCTCGGGCAATTTCGGTATCGGCTCCGGCGCGACCGTAGCCGGCTTCATCGTCGCATCCGCACAGCGGCTCAGCTCGTTCCAAACGCTCTATTTCTTCGACGCCGTCACCTACGCCGGATTCGCGCTGATCGTGCTCGCCGCCGTACCGAGCCCGCGAGCCGAGACCGTCACAGCGACAGACGCCAACGGAACCGGCTTTCGCGCCGTCGCTCGAGATCGGCTCTTCCTCACCGTGATCGCAGCGAATATCGTGCTCGTCGTCGTCGGCCACACGTTCTTCTCCAACATCCTGCCACCATTTGCGAAGACCCACACACCGCTCAGCCCCGCCGCGATCGGGATCCTCTTTCTCGTCAACACGTCCTTCGTCGTCATCGCGCAGATCCCAGCGGTGCGCGTAGTGACACGGATGCGACGCACACACGCTTTCGCGGCGGCAAGCGCGATTTTTGCGGTCAGCCTGCTCGCGGTGCTGCCAGCAACGCTCATCCACTCGGAGCTCGCTGCGACCAGTCTCCTCGCCGGCGTTGCGATCGTCTTCGCAATCGGCGAATGCGTACACACCAACGTTCTCGGGCCACTGGTCGCGGACATGGCTCCAGCCCATCTGCTCGGCCGCTACCTGTCTCTCTACAGTCTGACCTTCAGCATCTCCCTGGCGCTCGGCCCGGCGATTGGTGGCCTTCTCCTGCAGACCTCGCCAGACGCCATCTGGTGGGGTGGCGCGCTTGCCGCGCTGCTGGCCGGAGCCGTCCTGCTTCGACTCGGCGGCCGCATTCCCGACCCGCTCCGCGAAGCACAGTCAGGTCTTGGGCCGGCGCCAGAGGCCGCGTGAGGTCCTGCGCCGGATCACGGCCTGTAAGGCATTCGTGGACCAGGAGGAAACGGTAGAAAAGCGAAAGGAGGCGAGGCGCGTGAAATGGTGTACTGGAGGACACAACAGGAATCGTTGGGATACGTAGGCATCATCTTCATGGCGGTTCGGGACCGTGCGCCGGCTTCCCGATTCCCGCGTGGGAAGTGACGACGGCTTTGACAGCCAAGCTGACAGCCAACTTCGCGAACGCTGGCGCACGGTCACGGATGTCAGCGGACGCCTGATGCGCCGTTTTGATCTGGGGTGGACGTCGGCGGACGGCAGCGGATGTGAAAAACACGGTCTTCAAAACCGTTTGCGGGCTTTGGAAATCCGAGCCCCCACTCGCGCGTCTTCTATATGTGGCGCCAGTATATGCGGCACCAGCGCAGTCCAAGAAGCGCGCTGGCTCAGTCGTGGCTAGGGCATGCACTCCGTCTCGGGGCGTAAACCTAAGACAATGAGCGCATGCCGAACCAGGTTTTCGAGGCGGCGCGCACAATCATGGCGGTACGCGAGTATCAGGACAAAGAGGTGCCGGAGGACGCGATCAGACGGATCGTCGGGGCTGCTCACCTTACGGCGAGCGCAGCCAACCGCCAGCCGTGGCACTTCGTGCTCGTGCGCAAGCGCGATGCACTCCGCAAGCTCGGGTCGCTTGTCCGGACGGGTCCGTACACAGCGAACGCCGCCGCAGCGGTTATCGTCGCTTATGAGAAAGGCAGCAAGTCGGGAGTCTCCGACGCCAGCCGCGCCATCCAGTCGATGATGCTGGTCGCCTGGGGCGACGGCGTCGGCTCGAACTGGACGGGTCTCACGGGTCTGGAGAACGTGCGACAGGAGTTCGGGCTGCCCGACACCTACGACGTTCTGGCGGTCATTCCATTCGGTTATCCGAAACGAAAAGTGATCGGCAAGAAAAAGCGCAACCCGTTCGATCAAGTGGTGTCAGCTGAGCGCTTCGGCAGCCCCCTGGGGTAGGCGAGCCCGCGCTTGGCCACTGACTCGAGCTGTGGCTGCGTGTTTGAAGGGTCGGATTTCAAACGCAAGCCGTAACCAAGGCTTCTGCGCATCTTGAGGAGTAGGCCGGCGACGTGAGGCCTTCGTACAGCAACGCCGACGATAAACCATGGCAAATGGCGGCACTCAGCGGCACTCAGCAAGATCAGGGCCGTATTTCTGAACGGGGCGCAGCGATCTGTTAACCGCAAGGTTCAGGGTGCGAATCCCTGGTCCGGAGCCAAATTTGAACTCGATTTCGGCTCGGGGCATGACTTGGAAACCCCGACCTGACAGCAACCTGACACCAATTGACAGCAACCCCATACAAGTGTCATGCAGACCTGGCCTAGTAATGCTCCAAGCCGCACCAGCCCTAAGCGCCATTCCGCCTCGCGGTGCGGCCGCAGTGGTGGTCCGCATTCGCGATCGTTTGGCCCGTGTATCTCAGTACGGAGGCAAACACCTACCCATTGGCTCACTTGGAATTCCTTGATGTTCAAGATCTGTTAGAAGCCCGGGTCGAGATCGATGTCCTGCCCGGTCAGGCCGAGCGCCTCACCGTCATGGGCGGGTTTGTGATCAATGTCCTGTCCCTGTTCCCCGTTACACGCATGTCCCCGCTAGGGTCGTAATCGATATAGCACTTGGACCAGTATCCGCCGCGCGGCGCCATTGAGCTTGCCGAAGGGGACTTCCCCAGCCCAGTTCTGTGTTTTGAGACGAAGGAGGTGCGGCTCGCCTCATCTGGCGACGATAAGATCGACTGAACGTGATCGATAGCTACGGGTTCGGACTTCTTTTTGAGGAGCCTCCAACGCTCGATTCTGGCTCGCTCATGAACCGCTTACGCCAAGATGGCACGGTCGACCTCGTCAGTGCATCGGATGAAGTGATCCAGGTCGCATACCCTGATCACCCCGTCTCGATCGCGAAAGGAATGATTCCGAGTCTCGTGAACATCGTCCGGTGGGCCAACCCGGTCAAACCGTCCGACTTCAAGACGGCACTCGAGCAGACTTACGACTGGGCAGAAGCCGAGGAGGCGATGAGCCGCTGCCGGCATAAGGTGCGCGTGGCCGATCTGACCGGCGCCGGACTGCCCTACCAAGAGCGGTATGAACTGATCGCCGCCGTTCTTCGGGCAGTCGTCGAGGTCTCGCGGCCACGTGCAATTCATTGGGAGCCGGCCGACTGCATCGTGGCACCTGAGAGCCTGGCGCGAAGGCTCAGCTTCTACTGCAACGTAAGGCTATTCGAGATTACCAAGCCTAAGGGCAACAGGCTGATGGACACAATGGGACTTGTTGCTCTTGGACTGGTAGACGTGCAATGCCTCTTTCGAGAACTAGATGCCAGCAAGGTTGCGTGGTGGCTGTATCAGTTTGCGCGGCAGATGTACGCCAAAGATGATTTCGTCAAAGATGGCGAGGCGCTACCCGGGATCGATGCTGCGGAACGCTGGGTCTGCCGTCATCAGCTCGCCATGGCTCCTCCCTCCCGAGCGGTGATCGATGTCACTCCATCCGCTCCCCATGCAGGAAAGGGCTGACATGATTTTCGGAGCTGGTCCTCATTGGGAGGACGGTGCCATACAGCAACACCGATGGCAAACGGTGGTAAATGGCGGTACTCAGCGGCACTCAGCGAATTCGAGTCAGTATTTTTGAACGGGCCGCAGCGATCTGTTAACCGCAAGGTTCAGGGTTCGAATCCCTGGTCCGGAGCCAATCTGATGTCTCACGACATAGTGGAGTCTGTGTCAGGACGTGATTCAGTCCGGATCCCTGATCACCTAGCCTCCATCGCGGATCGAGAGTTCCAAGCTTGGTCTGGCTTTTGCGCAGTACCAAAAACGAACGAGCCGCGGCCCAGAAGGCCGCGGCTCGATCATCGCGAAGCGCTAGACGTTGTGCGGCTTCTTTCGTGCGGGGTCAGCTGGCGCCATCGGAGACTTCGGGTGTGGCTTGGTAAGCGTCGGACCCTGGATGTTGTTGAAGGGCAGAGTCTGGGCGAAAGTCGGCAGGTTGTTAGGGTTGGCTCGCCACTTGTTGAAGGCCTCCCAACCTGAAGCGAGCTTGATCAGCTTCGGCTCGCTGAATGCTGTGCCGAAGAAACTGAGGCCCATCGGAGCGCCGTCAACGCTCGTCGCTGGAACCTGAATAATCGGATAACCGCCCGCCGCGGCGATGCTCGACGTGCCGAAGAAGAAGCGGTCGCCGAAAAGCAGGTCGGTCGCCCAGGCCGGGTTGTCCGTGGCCGAGACGATTGCGTCGAGGTGCTGGCTCGAGAGTGCGGCATCGACGTTCTGCTGAGCGTACGCCTGGTCAGCCGACAGCGCCTGGTTGTAGGTCTCACCGCCGAAAGCCGGCTGTGCGTCACCAGGCCCCGGCGCCATGCTGTTGCAGAGATCGAAGATGTCCTGGTTGAAGAATGGCATCTCACGCGATGCGTTGGCATTGTTGAAGTCGATCAAGGTTTGCAGCGTTCCGCCTGCAGCCGGCACGTTGGTCCGTGTGCTGAGGTAATTCTTCACGTCGTTTCTAAATTCGAAACACAGCACTTCGAACTCGCCGGGACCGCCGAAGAAATTGAAGGTCGTCGTGTTATCGAGGTCGATGACCGTGGCGCCGGCCGCAGTCAGCTGATCGAACGCGGCCTCATATGCATCCGTGACCTTCGCGGGTGTCGGAGCAAGCGGATCGAAGCCGCCGAGCCCCTGGCGAGTCAGACCGAGCGTCGCTCCCTTGAGCCCGTTCTTGTCAAGGAACTTCGTGTAATCGGTCGGGATGTTGGGCCGGGTTTTGCCGGTGCCCTGCCAGCCCAGCGGCACTCCACCGGTGGCGGCATCTCGGCCGTCAAAGGTGGGGCTTTGAATCACGCCGAGCGTCATCGCGGCGTCGGCCACCGTGCGCGCGTGGACGCCGACAGAGTCCTGCGTGTGCGAGATCGGCACTACGCCGGCGCGACTGGTAAGGCCGATCGTGGGCTTCAAGCCGACTACGCCGTTCACATTCCCAGGGCAGACGACGCTCCCGTCGGTTTCAGTGCCCAGCGAGACCGCGGCGAAGTTGGCCGAAGCGGCCGCACCGGATCCAGAGCTGGACCCACATGCATTGCGGTTGATTCCGTAGGGATTGTTGGTCTCGCCGCCGACGCCGGACCATCCACTGCTCGACTCGAACGAGCGGAAGTTGGCCCA
>VBGV01000166.1 GCA_005880755.1 Chloroflexota bacterium | reverse complement strand
TCCTGCCTTCGTCCCGACATCCCTGCGATTCCGGTCTGGGGCACCCACAACGGCCTGGTGGTGAACCCCGAGGTGTTCAGGGTCGTGGGCAGGCTGCTCGCCCGCCCGCGTCGCGCCAGCTAGAAGCCTGTGCTGACCGTTGCCGTCGTCATGGCGCTTGCGGCGGCCGCATTCCACGGCACGTGGAACGTGCTCGTCAAAGTCAGCGGCGACCCGATCCTGACCTTTCGTCGGGTCACGCTCACGACCGCGGCGGTGGCGACCATTCCGTTGCTGCCTGCCTGGTGGCTGCTCGGAAGGCCGGCCCTCGACCCGGCAGCCGCCGGCCTGTGCCTGCTTTCCTCACTCCTCGAGACGGCGTACCTGTGGCTGCTTTCCACCGCGTACCGTCGCGGTGAGCTCTCAACGGTTTATCCGATCGCGCGCGGGTCCGCGCCTCTGCTCAGCGTGCTGGTCGGTTTGACGCTCCTCGGCGAGCGGCTCACTTCTCCGCAGCTGGTCGGCGTCGGGTTGCTGCTGATGGGCATCCTGGCGGTCGCCGTATCGCAGGCGAGCGGTCGCGCGACGCTTCCCGCACTGCTGACCGGCGTCGCCATCGCCGCCTACACATCGGTGGACAGGGTTGGCGTGCGGCTGTCGACGCCGTGGATCTACGGCTGGCTGCTCTTCACGTTGATGGCGCTGGAGCTGCCGGTCTCGGTCTGGATCGCATCGCGCTTTCGCCTGTACGTGCTCGGGGACGCAATCCAGGCCCCGACCTGGCGCCAGGCCGCTCTCATCGGGGCGTTCATGTGGGCCGGCTACTTCCTCGTGCTCTGGGCGCTGACCCTCGCCCCGCTGGCGGTGGTGGCGCCCATCCGCGAGACGGCGGTGGTCGCCGTGGCGGTGTGGGGCGTGTGGCGTTTGCGCGAGCAGGGCCGGGCTGCGTTGAAGCTCACAGGAGCAGTTGCAACACTGGCGGGCATCGCGCTGCTGGCCGTGTAACCCGGTGGTAAGGTAATTGCGTCCCCCGGTAGCCGGGTGATGTTCGCCGCGGTCGGATCTTCTCGAAAGGACCCGTGCGTTCGCGACTAGCTTTCGAGAAGAGGAGAGTTCGATGCCGACAGGCACAATCAAGAAACTGGTCCAGGACCGGGGATTCGGTTTCATCGCGGCTGAGGATGGTAAGGAGTACTTCTTCCACCGGACCGGTCTTGACTCGAGCGTGAACTTCGACTCGCTCGCGGGTGGCGAGCGTGTCAGCTTCGAGATCGAGACGAGCCAGAAAGGACCCCGCGCCAACCGGATCAAGCTCGCCTAGCACGTTCGCCCTCGAGTCGCAGGGCGACTACTCCCTCCGCGAGAGCGCGGGTTTCATCGACGCCTGGCATGAAGCCCCGTCAGAAGGCGATCAGACTGCAGGTCACCTCCACCTCGCATTTCTGACCGACGGTGACTGGGAGCCTGCGGGTGTGTGCCTCACTCAAGACGCGTCTGGTCGAGTGCATGGAACGGTGTACGGCGGTGCGCCGGTCGAGTCGGTCAAGCGACAGGCCGCGCGCATCCTCAGCCTCGACGTCGACGGCCGCGCGTGGCCCGACGTCGCGCGTCGAGATCCCGTGGTGGCGCGGCTGCAGAAGATGTTCCCCGGCTTTCGTCCCGTCAACTGGTCGAACGCCTACGAAGCGACAGCGTGGTGTCTCATCTCATCGCGAATCACCATGCGTCAAGGCCAGGGCATCAAAGAGAAGATGAGCCGCGAGCTCGGCGCCACGATCGACATTCACGGTCATCGCCTGTACTGCTTTCCCGGGCCCGAAGCGCTCATCCAGCTGCGGTCGTTCAAGGGATTGTTCGGGCGCAAGGTCGAGTACCTCAACGAGCTGGGTCGGGCCGCGCTGGCGGGCGACCTTGACACGGAAACGCTGCGGTCGATGCAAAGTGAGGACGCGCTCGCATCGCTCAAGCGCTTGAAGGGAATCGGCGAATTTGGCTCGCAGCTCGTCAGGCTGCGCGCGCTGAGCGCGGTGGATGAGCTGCCGACGGCCGAACCTCGCCTGCTCGGTGCGGTCCGCACCGCATATGGATTGTCGCGCGAGCCGGACGTGGCGAAGTTGGAAGAGCTCGCCGAGAAATGGCGGCCGTACCGGATGTGGGTCGCGGTGTGCCTGCGCCGAACCCTGGCGGGCGGCGCGGGCATGATGCACACGCGCGCCGCGGGTTAGCGACCGGTCGCGAGGCCCTCGGCGGCGCGGAATTGTGCATGGCCCATCACGAGCAGGCTCGCCGGACTTGTGGCGAGAACCGACCCATCGTTCGGGCCGCGCGCTCGCATCGCGTCCCAACCAAAGCTTTCGCCCGGCCCGAGCTTGCCCGCTCGACCTCGCCGGCACGTTTCCAGGATTCCCGACGCCACGATCACGAACTGATGGCACAAGCGTCCCTCCTCCGCCACCCGCGACCCGGCGTCGACGCATAACTCGTCGAGGTAGGGGAGAAGTCTTCGCAGCTTCCGGTCGCTGACACCTGCAAACTCGCGGGTCGAGCGCAGCACCCTGAGCAGATCGCGGTCGCTCATAGCGGGATCCGGCCCTCGCCCACACCGCCCGAAAAGGCAAGGTGGACGTCGGGCGTGATGCGCTTCAGGAGTCTCAGCGCTCCGAAGTTGTCGCCCTGGATGTCGACTGCAAACGCGGTGATACCTTCCGCCCGAGCCCGCTCCGCGAGGGCCGCCACCAGCCTGGTGCCGATTCCCTGGCGCTGCCATTCGTCTGCGACCACGATCGCCAGGTCGGCCTCCCGCGAGCCCGCCAGCCTGACGTACTGCGCCACGCCGACGACCTCGCCGCTGTCCGTCGCCGCGACGGCTTCGCGGTCGTGGTGGTCGGTGCGCAGGACCGAGGCGATGAACAGGTCGGGCCTGGAGATGGGGCTGAAGAACCGCCGGTAGACCGATTCGGGCGACAGGCGGCCAAACAGCCCTGCCACCAGCTCGTGGTCCGAGGGCTCCAGGCTGGCCAGCCCAGGTCGCCCGTGACGCGCCGATTCGATCTCGATCATCGCCCTTGAACAAAGAAATAGCACGAACGGTCGTATAAGTCAAGAGTAACCGACCGTTCGTGCTAATATTTTCGGCGATGGCAGTCCAGGAGTCGACCGACCGGCGGCGCCTTCGCGGCATGAAAACCCGCCAGGCCATCCTCGGCCACGCCGCCCGCGTGGGCTCGGCGGAAGGCCTGGAGGCCGTGTCGCTGCAGCGCCTCGCCACCGATCTTGGCATCAGCAAAAGCGGTCTCTTCGCTCACTTCGGCTCCAAAGAGGAGCTGCACCTGGCGACGATCGACGACGCCGCCCGAACTTTCACGGACGAGGTCATCCGTCCGGCCCTGGCCACCCCGCGGGGCATCGGTCGCGTCTGGGCGCTCTGCAACTCATGGCTCTCCTACCTCGAGCGCGGGGTCTTCCCCGGCGGATGCTTTTTCTGGGCGGTCGCCGAAGAGTTCGACAGCCGGCGCCCCGGGCCTGTCCGCGATTCGGTGCTCGAGAAGAAGAACTACTGGTCCTACACGCTGCAGCGGGCCGTCCGCGAGGCCCAGGAGGCGGGCGAGATCGATGCCGGGGTCGATCCGGAGCAGCTTGCCTGGGAGCTCGACAGCCTGCTCGGCGGAGCGAACAGCGGATTCAAGAATGAAGAAGGCATGCGCGCCCTCGAGCGCGGGCGGAGAGGCATCCGCGACCGGCTGACACGCGCGGCCACGCCGAGCGCCCAACCGCTCACATAACCAGGCGCTCCGGTCAGTGGGAGTGGCTTCGCACCAGGACCAGCGCGGCCATCCACAGCAAGCCTCCGCTGGTCAACAGGACCCACATCGTCCACGGGATCAGCGAGAACTGGACCAGAGCGCCGAAGATGCACATCGCCGCGGCGCCCGCGAGCAAGAACGAGCCGGGCAGCAGGAGCCATGCCGAGTACCACGGCGGCTGCACCTTGTCTCCGCGGTCGGAGATCCGCCCCGCGCCCAAGAGCAGTCCGGCCGTGATCAAGGCCGGCGCGGTCAACCCGACCGCCCAACGCAGGTCGACCGCGCCGGCGGTGGCGGCGACCAGCGGCTGAATCCCCGCCATCGCCAACCCGGCTGCGACGGCAAACCCGACCAGCCGGAGGATGACGCTCGGATGCGGCACGCTCACGTCCTCATCGCGGAAAACGCGCCGGCCCTGTTCACGACGCGAACCTAAGCCGGCAGCTGCGGGACTTGCGCGGGTTGAGTGAAAACCGGCTGCGTATGAACCACGCCAAGCTGGACGTCGGTGTAGTCGGCTGGCTGGGAGAGCTGGGTCATGAATGAGTCGTTGAACGCCTGGCCACGCTGCTCCAATCCTGCGGGGGTGGCGATGCCTCCCGCGTAGGGCTGTCGCGGCAGGCCGGACGAGAGGTCGGTCGAGTTGTAAAAGTCATAGTTGCCGTAGACGGAAGTCGCGGCATACGAGTAGATCGCGACGCCCAGGACGTGGTTCCCGCGCGCGGACGGCGCAAGGACCCGCCGAATCTGGGCCAGGGAGTCGTCCGGATAGTTCAAGAAGGCGCCCATCCCGGTCACCACTCGATTGGCGAACCCTGAGTCCTTCTCAAAGTTGAGCCATCGGTCGAACCAACCCTGCTCGCGCCCGATCCAATCGCTGTCGTAATTCATCGGCACGCCGAAGTCGATGTAGCCGTTGGCGAGCCAGCCGCGCCAGTCCTGGAGGACTGACCTGTATGCGGACGTGTAGACCCAGTCCGCAGCGCTCGCCGGTCCGCCGCCGAAGCAGATGAGCGCCGCGCTGAGCTTCACGGATGGCTTCTGCTGCTGCAGGTCGGAGTGCAGGTCGCGCACGAACGCGGTCACGCGGTCGCGACGCCACGCTTGCCACCGAGGATCTTCAGGAGCAGGCGTGGCGCTCGCGCCGGTTTCGTGTTTGTACTGAGCGAGTGACGCGGCCGTGTAGCCCCACGTCGCGCCCGGATACCGGACGAAGTCCATGTGCACGCCGTCCACGTCGTAGTTGAGCGCGACGTTCATGAAGATCTTGTGCGTGTAGGTCTGCACCTCGGGGATGGCGGGGTCAAGGTATCCACCGGTCGCGCCGTCGTTGGTCAGATTGACCCAGTCTCCGTGCTTCCGATACACGCCGCTCTCCTGGCCGGCGAAAAACGTGTTGAGCCACGCGTGCACTTCGATCCGAGGCCTTGATGCATGCGCAAGCTGGATGAGGTATCCCAGCGGATCGAACCCGCGGGACCCTTTGATGTCAACGGCCCGTGGTTCCACAGAAGACCGGTTGAAGTACGCGTCGCCTCTCTTGCGCACCTGGACGATGAGCGCGTTCAGATTTGCTCGGTGCGCGTCAGCGATCAGCTTCTCCACCTGGGCCCGTGACTTGATCCCGTCGTTGAACGCGTCCACCCACATCGCCCGGTACTCAGACGGGCCGTACACGATCGGAGCTTCCGAGGGCGTGGGCGACGGGGAAGGCAGCGCCAGCGCCGAAGGCGTCGAAGGCGAGGACACGACTGCGGCCCGTTCGCCAGGCCCGCAGGCACTGAGGATCATCAACAGAAACAGGGCCCGACCGAGGTTCCGTCTCAAGCGGTCGCGAACAATACGTGATTGCGCCCGACGGTCTCAATCGGTCCGGGGTGGTCGCGCCGCAGCGTCGCGATCGCATCGTCCATGAACGCCTGCCGCCGGTCCGGCGCAAGGCGTTCGACCCGCGCCGCGAGATCCCACCAGCTCATGCACAACCCGACGAGCTGCTCGGCGGATTCCCAGCGCACCTTCTCTTCGATCGCCTCGACCTGGGCCACGGCGAAACCGGCGCTCAGCGCAAGGGCGCGAAACGCGTCGGGATCGGCCACCATCGAGCGCGTCGACTGCTGGTCCGTGGCGGCCGGCGCGGGCGGCAGCCAGCGATCGACCACCTCGTCGATCACCATCCACGGCCGCTGGTTGTCGTTGGACAGCGGCACGCTGGCGGCAAAACGCGCTCCGGGGCGCAGCACGCGATGAGCCTCGCCGAGTGCTCGGGCAAGATCGGGCACGAACTGCAGCCCGTGGCCGCACGCCGCGGCGTCAAACCATGCGTCGGGAAAAGCGAGCTGCTCGATGTCCATCACCTGGAAGCTCGCGCTCGGGATTCCCGCCGCACGGGCGAGCTGGATCATTCCTTCCGCCAGGTCGACGCCGACCAGCTCCCCGTCCGGCGCGACCAGGGCGGCGATTGGCTTGCTCAAGGTGCCGGGGCCGCAGGCAAGGTCGAGGACTCGCATCCCAGGGCGGAGGTCCAACAGCTCGATGACGCGCTGCCGGCCGCGCGCCTCTTTGCGCGCCATGATGCCGTCGAGCCTCTGCTGGTAGGCGGCAGCATTCCGGCTGAACATCGCGGGGAAGAGCTCCTTCGATTTCACGCCTTCCACTCCTGCTCCAACCACGCCGCGGCGCGAAGGGTTTCGGTGTTGGTGACG
>VBGV01000165.1 GCA_005880755.1 Chloroflexota bacterium | reverse complement strand
ACAAGAGCGTGCCGGTGATCGCCAAGCTCGAAAAGCTCGAGGCGATCCGCAACCTGGACAAGATCCTCGAGGTGGCCGACGCGGTGATGGTGGCGCGCGGCGACCTCGGCGTCGAGCTGAAGCTGGGCGACCTGCCGGCGGTGCAGAAAGACGTGATCGACCGCGCCAATCGGGCTGGAGTTCCGGTCATCACGGCGACCGAGATGCTGGAGTCGATGGTCACCTCCAACCGCCCGACGCGGGCGGAAGCGTCCGACGTCGCGAACGCGATCTGGGACGGGACCGACGCGGTCATGCTGTCCCAGGAGACGTCGGTGGGCGCGCACCCCGTCGAGGCCGTTCGCGCGATGGCCCGGATCTGCCTTGCCGCCCAGAAGCACCCCGCCTTCGAGCGGGCGCGCCAGATCTGGCGCGAGCCAGGCCAGGTGGGGAGCGCCATCGCCCATGCGGCGGCCTCCACCGCCGGCGAGATCCACGCCAAGGTCATCATCGCCTTCACCGAGTCAGGCACGACCGCGCTGCGCTGCAGCAAGGCCCGGCCGCCGATGCCCGTGGTCGCTGCAAGCCCCCATCCCGAGGTGCTGCGCCGGACCGCGCTGTATTCGGGCGTGGTCCCCCTGCTCGTCAGCCCGGGGCGCGACACCGACCAGATGATCTCGAACGCCACCGAAGCCGCCCTGGCGAGCGGCATGGTCCGAGCCGGGGATCGGGTGGTGGTGGTGGCGGGGGTCCCGGTCGGCCGGCCAGGCCAGACCAACCTGCTCAAAGTCGAGACCGTTTAGACGGGTTAAGCTCGCCCGCCTACCCATGAGAATAGCGGCGTGGCGCCCGCCTCCCATGGTCTGCTCGGCCGCATCCAGAGGGCCAACGACGACGCCTCGCACCGGTTTGGCCCTCGCACCGCCGAGGTGGAGGCGTTCATCGTCGCCGCCGCCCAGCTGACGCCTTGGCAGTGGCGCCAGGTGCTGGCCACCAAGCGACTGGTGGCGTCGATCAGCAAGGAAGGCGCCGGGTCGTCCGACTCCGCCCGCTCGATCCAGGCCTCGATCAGGAGCAGCGAGCGCCGGATCTCGGAGCCGATCGCCAGAGCCGGCGAGGTCCTGTTCGACACGCTGGTCAAGCGCACCGAGGAAAAGCAAGTCTCCGCATGGCAGGCGATGACCGCGCTGGTCATGCGCTCCCAGCTGCCCGCGTTGAAGTTCGCGGTCCACTATGTGCCGTTCGCGGCGTTCATTTCTTTGTCCGGCTCAGACGTGCTCGACCCAAGGACGCTCCGCTTCGTCGATTCCCTGCAGGCGCTGACCAGAGAGCAGCTGTCGGCCCTGGCCAGGCGGTGGCGGATCGAACCCGCTGCATCGCGCGCGCTGCTCCAGGCCGTGGCCAAGAACAGGGAGGTCAAAAGCGAGGAGGCGGTCGCGCTCGCGGCGCTGGCCTTGGTCCCCCACCTGCTGACCGGAGACGAGGGATGGTCGGCGGTGCGCACGGCCGTGCACGGCGGCCGCGTCCTCGGCGCCATCGGTGAGCTCACCCCAGCGGAGGTCGGCGAGGTGTGGGCGCCGCTCGAAGCGGTGATTCCACTGGCGTCGCTGAGCGAGGTCGAGACGGTGCCGGCCGGTGAGCGCGTGCGCACGGCGGTCAACAACGCCATCAACAAGATCACCAGGCCGCCTCGCGGCCGGACCGCGGCACCGGCCGCCGCGCGCCCGCCGGCGCCTTATGGACCGAATCATGCCGAGGTCGCCGCCTTCATCAAAGGCGCCGCTGAGCTGAGTCCGATCCAGTGGCTGCGCGTGCTGGACCGCCGGAAGCTGGTGGCGAGCGTCACGCGGGAGGGGAGCGCCGAGCCGGCAGGGGTCGTGAGGTCGATCCTGGCGACGCTGGAGGGAACTCGCGACCTCGACACGTACACGCGATGCCGGGCGTTCGCGGCCGTCGAGCGGGCAGGCTTCGCCATCGAGTCGCACGGCAAGGTCAACCTCGACCAGGTCCGCCAGATGCTCGCGCCATTCGAACCAGTGATCGCGTTCCAGGCGCTGAATGGCGGTGGTTTCGCGCACCGGGTCGCCTCGCTCGACAAGGCGGAGTGGCAGCGCATCGCGGCCGCGGGCCCAGACGCGAACGAGGAAGCCGTGGCTCCGCTGGTGAACGCGGGCACGGCGTTGATCGACTTCTTCGGCGGACGCTCCGACGACGAGGCGGTCGCGGCGTGGCACGCCGTTTCCGCGCTGGTGCAACGCCACCACCTGACGCCGATCAAGTTCGCGGCTTCGTACGCGCCATTCGCGTCCGCCATCCCGGTGACGAACCCCCGGTCGCTGGGTGCGATGGTGTCGCGTTACGTGACAGCGGTGGGCAGGCTCGGCGCGGCCCAGTGCGCCGTACTGGCCCGGCCGTGGCAGCTGGAGGACGCGCTGTCGAGCGTGCTCTCCGGCGCCATCGCCGACGGAAGCTCGCGCCCGGGCGAGGAGGCGGCGGCGCTGGCCGCGGTCGTGACCGTGCCGATGCGCCTGGCCGGGAGTGGGGGATGGGCCGCCGTGAAGACCGCGGCTTTCGGCGGACGGGTGATCGCCGCGCGCACCCGCCTCACCGCCGAGCAGCTCGAGTCGTTGTGGAAGCCGATCCAGCCCGCGGTCCCGCTGGTCTCGCTCAACGCGCCTGCAAAGTCGAAGCGCTAGAGGCTCGGACGGCAACACTCGGCGAGAGATTCGGCGATCCAGGTGGCCCAGATCCGGGTGAAGCGACGAGCAGCTGAGCGAGCGCATCGTGCATGCGTGAGCGAGCAGCGCAGGAGCTGAACCCGGAGATGGGCCGCATGGGCGCCGAAGATCCGCCGAGGCGTTGCCGGCCCGAGCCTCCACCCACTATCGTCTTCTAGAAGTGGCGAACTCCCGCAGCAACGGCCGGCTCCCCAAGTTCCAGCGGGTGATGGTCGTTTCTGCCCACCCGGACGACCCGGACTTCGGCGCGGGTGGCTCGATCGCACGGCTGGCTGACAGCGGCGCCGAGGTCACCTACGTCATCGTCACCGACGGCCGGCAGGGTGGCGAGGACCCGAAGCAGAAGGACGCGGAGCTGGTCGCGATCCGCGAGAAGGAGCAGCGCGCCGCCGCCAAGATCCTCGGAGTCAAGAACGTCGAGTTTCTCGGCTACAAAGACGGGCACCTGACGCCTGACCTCAAGCTGCGGCGCGACATCGTGCGCATGATCCGCAAGTACAAGCCGGACCTGGTGATCACGCACATCCCGGGAAGGGTGCTCGATGCGCCGATGGGCGGGTCGCACCCCGACCACCTGGCGGTCGGCGAGGCGACGATGGCGGCCGTCTATCCGGACTCGCGCAACCCGCGCGCCTTCCGCTCGCTGCTGAAGGAGGGGTTCGAGCCGCACGAGGTCAAAGAAGTGTGGATCCCGTTCTGGACGCTGGGCGACTACTACGTCGACGTCACCTCGACGCTGGATCGAAAGATGGATGCGCTGAAGAAGCACAAGAGCCAGGTCTCGAAGCCGGGCCGCGAGTGGGACTTCGAGAAGTTCATGCGCAAGCGGCATCGCGACATCGGCAAGAGGGCCGGCTACCAGTACGCCGAGTCGTTCAAGAGAATCACGGTCTAGAAGCTCAATTCCCGGGTCGCCTGAAAGGAAGGTTTGGCGCCAAACCTGCGTATCGACTGCCCTTGAAGGGTGCGTTTGGCGTCAGACGTGCGGAATGAAGTCGATGTGGGCTACCGCATCAACGCGCTGACGGCGGGCCAGATGACCTCGGCCCACGCGGCGTACTGCGCGTCGCCCGGGTGCAGGTCGTCGGACGCGATCCACCCGGCTGAGCCGATGCCTGAGGTGCTTGCTTCGCCGATGTCGACCCACGTGAAGTTGCGCATCCGCGCCTCCCGTTCCGCCACAGCGTTGAAAACATCGGTGAGCGTGGCGACCCGATCTTTGCCGCCGAAGTCGGCGGCCGCGGGCACGTACGACCAGGTCGGAATCGATATCGCCGCCACTCGGGGCGGGGTCTCGAGATCGAGCACAGCGTCATAGATTCGCGAGAGTGAATCCTGGTATTGGTCCGGCGGCCGCCCTTGGACCAGATCGTTGACACCGATCAAGATCGAAACGAGTTCTGGCCTCAGTCGCTCCAGGTAAGGCAACTCGTCGCGGATCAGGTCGAGCGTCGTGTAACCGTTGACCGCCGGGTTCGTCAGCTCCGCGTTCAGGCGTCGCGCGATGATCGACGGCCAGCTGCGTGACTCGTCAGAGGCGCCGGTGCCGATGGTGTACGAATCGCCGAGCGCGAGATATTTCACCGCTCGATGTCGGCGAGCGCGCTCCAAACGTCGACTTTGGTCTTGACGCGACGGATGACCTCGTTCGTGAAGTCGGTGGTCGAAGCCTGCCCGCCGAGATCAGCCGTCCGCACGCCGTCCGATACCGCCTCCAGCGCCGACTCGTAGACCGCGCGCGACGCCCGGCGCGCGTCCTCACCTTTCATGTAGCCGAGCAGAGAGGCCACGGCAAGGATCATCGCCATCGGGTTGGCGACGTTCTTGCCCTGGAGCGCCGGGGCCGTGCCGTGCGGCGCTTCGGTCATCGCCACCTCGACCGCCCCCGCTTCGTCGAAGGCCAGCAGCGTCGATTCGGCGCCGGCGATGGTGCCGAACATCTGCATGACAAGGTCGGAAAGGGTGTCGCCGTCGCGGTTCAAGGCCGGAATGACCAGCGCCTCGCCGGTGGTGGCGAGGAGAAGGGCGTACGTGGCGTCGATCAGCTGCGGGTCGTAGCGGACGTCGGGGTGGCGCGCGGCGGCCGCGTCGAGCTCCTCCTTGAACATCCCTTCATAGACCGGGCTCACGGTGAACTTCGGGCCCCCAAAGACCTTCGCCTCGATGCGCCGGGCGTGGCGGAAGGCGTAGTCGGCCACGATGCGGCAGGTGCGGCGGCTGATCTTTTCCGTCCGATACGCCCACTCGTCGAGGTCGTGGCCCTCGCGCCACTCCCGCGCGCCGTAGGCGTCGTCGACCGCCATCCGGATCACCGAGATCGGCGAGTGCACGCCGGCCAGGGGCCGCACCCCGGGGATGCGGCGGCCCGTGCGGACGATGATCCGGCCGTCGATCTGCTTGCGAAGGATCGCGTTCGGGCTGCCCACGTCGCCGGAACCCTCGGGCGTGATCGTCGCCGCCTTGATGCCAAAGCCGAGCTGCTTGAGAGCCGCCGCGGCATCGAGGACGCACTGGTTCCGGGTGCGGCGGCGCTCCTCCAGCGAGAGGTCGAAATCGCGCGTCTTGACGTCGAGGCCGAGCACGCCGGGCTCGAGCACGCGCAGCGCCTCCCGGAGGAGCTCTTCGCCTGTCTGGTCGCCGTGCAGCACCGCGATCGTGGTGGCGGGCATCGATCGAATGATATGGCCCGGTACAGGAGGGACCGGGCAATCCGGACCGGTTCCGCGAGATCCTCTGCTACTATTGACAGCGCCTAGGAAACCTAGGCTTTTTTCTTTCTCCCCACCGAAGAGACAACTATGGAAGACATCATCACCCTGGCCTGTGGCGTCTGCAAAAGGCGCAACTACACCACCTTGAAGAACAAGAAGAACGATCCGGACCGGATCGAGCTCAGCAAGTACTGCAAGTGGTGCCACAAGCACACCCCGCACAAGGAGACCAAGTAGTGGCCGTCACCACCCGCAGGCGGGACGAGCCGGCAGCCCAGCAGCCGGGCATCGGCCAGTTCCTGCGCGATGTCTACGACGAGCTCCGCAAGGTCGTCTGGCCGACCGGTCCCGAGCTCTACCGCTACACGATGGTCGTGATCTTCACCGTGCTGGTGCTCGGCGTCTTCATCGGCGGCGCGGACTACTTCCTGGCCGAGGCCGCCCGGCGGACCATCTACAACAACGGAGCGCACTGATGGCAGTCGAGAAGAGCCACCCCCCGTCTCCCGATGACGAACCCCAGTGGTACGTCGTGCACGCCTACTCGGGGCATGAGGAGAAGGTCAAGAAGAACCTCGAGAAGAGGATCGAGTCGATGGACATGCAGGACAAAATCCTCCAGGTCCTCGTCCCGATGGAGGACGAGATCGAGATCAAGGACGGCAAGCGCCGGCATGTCCAGAAGCGGATCTTCCCCGGCTACATCCTGGTCAAGATGAAGATGTCGAACGAGTCGTGGTTCGTCGTCCGCAACACGCCGGGGGTGACGAGCTTCGTCGGGTCCGCGAACAGCCCGGTGCCTCTGCAAGAGAAAGAGGTGCGGGCGATCCAGAAGCAGATGAAGCAGGAAGCGCCGAAGATCCGGGTCGAGTTCCAGGTCGGCGAGTCCGTGCGGGTGGTGGACGGGCCGTTCACCGACTTCCACGGCAAGGTCGACGAGATCAACCCGGAGAAGGGCAAGCTGAAGGTGCTGGTCAACATGTTCGGCCGGGAGACGCCGGTCGAGCTCGACCTCCTGCAGGTCGAGAAAGTCCACTAATGATGAGAACCCAATGTGGGGCGGAAGGCCGGATTTACTCCGGCCGTCTCCTATGCCTCATCCAAACGCCTCCAGGCGATGCTGCCAACGGAGGGGGTCCCGCGGGGGAGGCCTGCCTCACCCGCGCTCTCGGGCGCGAGACGCCGGTCGAGCTCGACCTCCTGCAGGTCGAGAAAGTCCACTAATGATGAGAACCCAATGTGGGGCGGAAGGCCGGATTTACTCCGGCCGTCTCCTATGCCTCATCCAAACGCCTCCAGGCGTAGTTGCCAACGGAGGGGGTCCCGCGGGGGAGGCCTGCCTCACCCGCGCACATAGATAGGTATGGGTAAGAAGAAGGTCCGCGCGGTGCTCAAGCTCGAGCTGCAGGCCGGCAAGGCCACGCCGGCGCCGCCCGTCGGCACGGCGCTGGGCCCGCACGGCATCAACATCATGGAGTTCACCAAGGCCTACAACGAGCGCACTGCTCCGCAGGCCGGTGACGTGGTGCCCGCCCTCATCACGATCTACGAGGATCGGTCGTTCTCGTTCGTTTTGAAGACTCCGCCCGCGGTCCAGCTGCTGAAGCGGGCGGCGGGTGTGGACAAGGGTTCGCCCAAGCCGAACCGCGAGAAGATCGGGCGTGTGACGCGCCAGCAGCTGCGGCAGATCGTCGAGGTGAAGCGCAAGGACCTCAACGCATACGATGCGGAACCCGCGATGAAGATGATCGAGGGCACCGCCCGCTCGATGGGCCTCGAGGTGGTGGAGTAGAGCCCGATGCCGAAGAAGAGGGGTAAGAAGTACATCGAGGCGGCCAAGAAGGTCGAGGCCGCGGTGGCGAGCAACGGCAACGGCGGTCTCGACCCTGAGATTGCGTGCCAGATGGTCCGGGAGACGTCGATCTCCAAGTTCGACGCGAC
>VBGV01000164.1 GCA_005880755.1 Chloroflexota bacterium | reverse complement strand
GCCAACCCCGCTACGACCCGGCGGACGGCATGCTTTATGTGACGACGCAGGGGACCGACTCGCTGCTTCGCATCGACCCGGCGAGTGGAAAAGTGGTGAACACGATCAAGGTCGTGGGCTGCCGCCCGAACGGCCTTGCGATCAACCCGGGTCGCCAGCTGGCGCTGACCACCTGCCGGAGCAGCGTCGCCACGATCAACCTGCGGACCGGCGCGTGGGACGCGAATCGGGTGGTTGCTGGCGGCGACATCGTCACCTACGACGCGGCCGTCGATCGCTTCGTCGTCGCGTCGCCGCATGACAGGCACGACAGCGCAGTCGGCGTCTTCTACGGGGACGCGACGTTCCTGGGATCGGTGGCGGCGACGCCGGAAGCACACGGTGCCGCGTTCGACGTCCGGCACGGCCTCGTCTACGCGCCGGCCGCCGCCGGTCTCATGAGCTTCGCACCGGGAGCCTGCCAGCCGCCTCCGGATGGGGTGCGATTCGCGGGAGGGATGGCCGTCTTCGTGGTACCGCTATTTGCGGCCGCGCTGTTCCTGGTCTGGTATGCGCGGCGCCCGAAGAACCGTGAACCGGCCGGACCGACGTACGACCAGCTCCGTCACGAGGACCTCGAGAACGAACGCAGGCGGATGCTCGAGCTCGAAGATTCGATCTTCGGTCCGATCAACCAGGGGCTGACGCCGGAGCCTTAACCCGCACCCCCGGAGTTACCTTTCGCCCCCGACCCGCGAAGTACGAATCAGTAATCGCGGACGAAAGGCGAGGAGGTAGTCATGACGCCATTCAGGCGGTTCAGTGGTCTGTCGGGGCTTGCGTTCGTCGTCGTTTTTGGAGGCATCCAATTCACTTCGGGCGAGCCGAGCCGAAGCGCCTCCCAGGAGGAGATCACCAGGTATCTCGCCGGCCATCAGACCTCAAACGAGGTCGGCGGCGTGCTGGCTGTGCTGGTGAGCGGCTTCCTGGCGCTCTTCGCCATCGGCGTGTGGACTCTCTTCCGCTCCGGCCGTGACGCCGGCACCGCTTGGCCGATGACGGCGCTGGTGGGCGGGGTCGTGATGTCCGTCAACCTTGCCTTCCTGGGAGCCTCGATCGCCGCCCAGGGCCTGCTCGGCGACAAGCTGGCCGCTCAACCGGTTCTGGCTCAGGCCGTCTTCGTTTCGGAACAGACCCTCGGGACCGCGATCCTGCCGTTCATCGCGCTGCTGCTGCTGGGTGCGGGCATGGCCGCCCTCGAGTCGGGTGCCATGCCGGCTTGGACTGCATGGCTGGCCTTCGCGGGTGCGGCACTTTCGGTGGTCCTGACCCTGCAGCTTGCATATGCCGGTCCGGTGCTCGTCGCGGTTGGCGTCGTGCACGCTCTGGCCGCGATCGGGTGGATCGCAGTCGCAAGCGTCTACTTGCTGCTGCCCGAGCGGCGCGCGATGGTCGCCAGCGCCGGGATCGCCTGACGATCGACGCTGGTTTCAGGCCGGAGCCAGCCGAAAATGAGCCGCCGCCAGAGCGAGTCGGTCGCGCTGACCTCCGACCCATCGGTTCAAGGCGATCGCATCGATCACGGTGGCGGCCAGGATCAATGCGGTGCCTGCGCGGTCCGCGAGCACGGACCACAGGGGTACATAGTCGGGCACCAATAGATGACCGATCAGGTGCGCGACGAGCAGTGCCGCGCCGGCACCACCGGCGATCACCGCCAACAGTAGGCCGTGCTTGCGAGAGTGCCGCCAGATGATCCAGACGACGAGCGGCGCGGTGAAAAGCGACAGCGCGTGAAGCCCGTATGCGACGTCGAGGCTCATGCCCAGCGCCATCAGCGGCACCACGAGCACCGGGATCGTGCAGGCGAGACAGATCGGTGACAAAGGCATCCAGCCGAACGCCGCGGAGAAGAGCGGGCTGAAGCGCTGGGCCGGCGTCTCACGGTTGGTGCCGGCCGGCCGAAGACGGGCCCGGATCCGGCTCACGGCACCGGTGGCGCAGTCGACGCACAGCTGGACCTGTTGCGGTAGGTCCGACGGCACCTTGGGCCGGTGAATGACCGCCAGCTGGAGCACGAGGTCGGCGATCTCGGGCGACGGCAGGAGAGTCCGGCCTCGCAGCAAAGCCTGGTCGACCATGTCTTCGAGGATCAAGGGCGTCTGCTCGACCGCGGTGCGTGCGTGTCGCTGCGTTAGCGCTGCCGACATCTTGGTCAGGGAGCGCGCGATCATCATCTTGGTCGCCGCGGTCGACAGGCCCATGACCTTGCCGACTTCGGCCATCTTCAGGCCGGCGCCAAAACGGAGGGCGATCCCGTCCCGCTCTCGGTCGGAAAGCTCGTCGAGCGCCTGCTTGACCTCGATCAGCACTTCCTTGGCGAGCACGACCGATTCGGGGAGCTCGGAGGGGTCGGACGATACCTGCTCGATCAGCTCGACATCGACCGTTTCGGCTGCACCGGGGCGCAGGTGACGGCGGTTCCAATCGACCACGGTTCGTTGGGCGATTCGCAAGAGCCATGGAGCGACGTTGCCCCGCTGGGAGTCGAAGCTCCCCCACGAGCGCCACGCCCGGGCGAAGACCTCGCTGGTGACGTCCTCGGCCTCGTGGCGGTTGGGGATGCGGGAGCGTACGTAGCGCCACACGGGCGCGAGTTGAGCCTGATACGCCTGAACGAAATCCAGGTCGCCTGGCATGTGCTGCTACCTCACTGACCGCTTCATCCCAGCGGCTCCGTAACAGTACTTCGTAGCCGGCGCGAAAGAGTAACGACTTGGCAGGCGGTACAACGGTCTGGGGACATGTCGAAAGGTCCTGTTGCCATTCGATGCATGACTGAGGCTCGAAATCGGATCCAATAGGAGGAAGAGATAGATGCGTGTGCTGATACTCGCCAAGGAAGACCATCAGGTCAGGGCGGCCACCCCACCGACGCCGGAGGAGATGGCCGAGTTCCAGAAATTCAACGAAGACCTGGTCAAGGCGGGGGTCGTGGTCGGGGACGGCCGCCTCTACCCGAGCGCGCAGGGAAAGCGCCTTCGATTCGACGGCAAGAAGCGGTCCGTCATCGACGGGCCGTTCGCGGAGACCAAGGAGCTGGTGGCCGGGTACTGGTTGTGGCAGGTGCGCTCGATCGACGAAGCCATCGAGTGGCTCAAGCGCGCACCCTTCGACGCCGGGACCTACGAGATTCGTCAGATCTTCGACACCGAGGGTATGTGACGGCAGCCACCGAGGCGCATCGTGCGATCGAAGCGATATGGCGGATCGAGTCGGCCCGGCTCATCGCCGGGCTGGCTCGCATCGTCGGCGACATGGGGACGGCCGAGGAGCTCGCACAGGACGCCCTGGTCGCCGCGCTGGAGCAGTGGCCCACAGCAGGCGTGCCGGAGAGGCCCGGCGCCTGGCTGATGGGGACCGCGAAGCATCACGCGATCGACCTGATCCGCCGGCGGCAGACGCTCGAGCGCAAGCACGAAGAGATCGGACGCGACGCCGAGCGGGCTCAAGAGAACATCGACCTGGACGCGGCGATCGAGGATGACGTCGGGGACGACCTGCTCGGTCTCATCTTCATGGCTTGCCATCCGGTCCTTTCCAAGGACGCGCGGGTCGCCCTCACGCTACGCGTCCTCGGCGGCTTGACGACGGAGGAGATCGCGCGGGCCTTCCTGGTCCCGGCCTCGACCGTCGCCCAGCGCATCGTCAGGGCCAAGCGGACCCTGACCGAAGCGCATGTCAGGTTCGAGGTCCCGGGTGGGGTCGAGCGCATGTCACGCCTCGCCTCGGTCCTGGAGGTCATTTACCTGATCTTCAACGAGGGCTACTCGGCGACCGCGGGCGAGGACTGGATGCGACCGGCGCTGTGCGAGGAGGCGCTCCGTCTGGGCCGAATCCTGGCCGAGCTCGTGCCGGCCGACCCGGAGGTCCACGGGCTCGTCGCTCTGATGGAGATCCAGGCTTCCCGTTTGCGCGCTCGGGTCGGACCGTCGGGCGAGCCTGTTCTCCTGCTCGACCAGGACCGAACTCGCTGGGATCGCCTGCTCATCCGTCGTGGGCTGACGGCGCTGGAGCGCGCGGAGAGGCTTGGCGGCGCCATGGGTCCTTATGCGCTGCAAGCTGCGATCGCAGCGTGCCACGCTCGAGCCGCGACCGCCGCCGAGACCGATTGGCCGCGCATTGTCGCGCTCTACGACGCGGTCGCTCAGCTGGCGCCGTCGCCGGTGGTCGAGCTGAACCGAGCGGTCGCGGTGGGGATGGCCTTCGGTCCCGCAGCCGGCCTCGATCTCGTGGACGGACTGGTGCGTGAGCCGGCGCTCGAGGCGTACCACCTGCTGCCGGCCGTGCGCGGCGACCTGCTGCGAAAACTCGGCCGCTACGTGGAGGCGCGCGCCGAGTTCGAGCGCGCCGCTTCGCTGACCGAGAACGTTGCAGAGCGCAAGCTCCTGCAGAAACGAGCGGCGGAGTGCACCTGAGAAGGTAGGTTTTTACCGTGGGTCGAGATGGTTGACGAGCGCGGGCGTCCATTTCGAGATGGGATCCGCGAAATCGTCGCCATTCCCAGGGACGTAAGAGAGGCTCGGATCCGGATCGTTGGGCGAACATCTCCACCCCGAGCGGCCGCTAATCCCGGTGCCTCGTGCGGCTGGCGGGCACTGGCGCACCATGCGGCGACGCTTCTGTCCAACCCAGATGCTTACCCAAAACGGCGGCTGGTCCGCTAGACGTTTCCTGGTCGGCCGCCGTTACCAGGGCCTGTAATCGCGCGGTCAGAGAACCATGACGTGACTTCTACCCGGCATGCCGAACGCGTGCCGCCCGGGATCAACGCGGGCGGGCCTGAACCGAAATTAGTTGGTGGACCCGAGGGGATTCGAACCCCTGACCTCGTGAGTGCGAT
>VBGV01000163.1 GCA_005880755.1 Chloroflexota bacterium | reverse complement strand
GACGTCGATCGACGGCGCCAAGGGCATCCTCTTCAACATCACCGCCGGCAAGGACATCACCCTGCAGGAGGTGCAGAGGGCGGCCGAGATCGTGCGCGCGGCGGCCGACCCCGGCGCCAACATCATCTTCGGCGTCGTCCGCGACGACACCATGGCCGGAGAGATCAAGATCACGGTCATCGCCACCGGTTTCGGCGGCAAGACCCAGCAGGAAGCCAGGCAGGAGACGCAGCGTCGTACGATCGAGCGGCCCGAGTTCGGACACGAAGAGCTCGGCGACATCAACATCCCGGCCTTCCTGCGTAACCGGATGTAAACAAAAGAGGAGTTCGATTGCGTTGCCCGTACTGCGGTCACCACGACCTGAAGGTGGTCGACTCCCGCGATTCGGAGATCGGGGAGGCGATTCGCCGCAGGCGCGAATGCCTGCAGTGCGGGCAGCGCTTCACCACCTACGAGCGGATTGAAACCGTCCCGTTCTTCGTCACCAAGAAGGACGGGCGGCGTGAGGACTTCGACCCCCAGAAACTCTTCAATGGGCTGAAGAAAGCGACCGAGAAGCGCGACATCTCGCCGGAGCGGCTGCGCGCGATCGTGGATGACATCGAGGCCGAGCTGCGCCGGTCGGGACGCGTCGAGATCCCGAGCCAGGAGATCGGCGAGATGGTGATGACCCGGCTGCGCGATCTCGACGAGGTGGCCTACATCCGCTTCGCGTCGGTGTATCGGGAGTTCATGGATCTCCAGCAGGTCAAGAAGGAGATCGAGCAGGTACTCAGCTCCCGACGTTCGTAACCTTCACGAACGTGAAGACGATCCCGGCGGCCCTGCACATTCCGGAGCTTGCCGACGAACCCGGTCTGATCCACGGTTTCTCCACCGTCCTGCTGGGTTCGGTGGGTCTGACGCACGCGCCCGAACCGGAGCCTGTGATGAAGTCGCGGATGGAGTTCGCGCGGATCCTTGGCCTCGACGGCAACTCCTCGCTCACGGTCGCCGGGGCGGTCCATGGCGCGGACGTCGCACGCGTGCACTGGGCGCCTGGACTGATCGAAGACGTCGACGCGCTGATCACCGACCGGCCCCGGATCGGATTGTTCACGACTCATGCGGACTGTTTCCCGATCGTTCTGTGGGATCCAGTCAATCGCGCTGCCGGCCTGGCACATGCCGGGTGGCGCGGGACGCGGGCCGGGGTCGCGGTCGTCGCCCTGCAGGCGATGCAGCACGAATTCGGGACGCAGCCAGGCGACGTTCGCGCCGGGATCGGCCCAGGCATCTGCGGTCGCTGCTATCAAGTCGGCGCGGAGGTGGCGTCGGAGTTCGACCGGCGCTTCGTGCTGCCGGATGACGGAGGCAAGTTCCTGCTCGACCTGGCAGCCGCCAACCGCGCACAGCTCGAGGAGGTCGGAGTCAGGGCCGTTCATGACATCGCGATGTGCACCAAAGAGAGCTACCTTTTTCCGTCCCATCGCCGCCACCCCGACGGCAGCCGGTTCGGCGCGATCGTCGCCGTGCGGTGAGCGTCACCGCGAACGTGGCGTCGGTACGCGAGCGGATCGCTCGCACCGGGCGCGATCCTGCCGAGATCACCCTCGTGGCCGTCACCAAGGGCTTCGGCCCCGAGGTCTGCCAGGAGGCACTGGGCGCCGGACTGCGAATCCTGGGCGAGAACCGCGTCCAGGAGGCGGTGACGAAGATGGATTCGGTGCAGGGGGCGGAGTGGCACCTGATCGGGCACCTGCAGACCAACAAGGTCCGCCAGGCGGCGGGCAGATTCGCCTTGATCCAGTCCGTCGACTCGGCGCGCCTCGCCGAGGCCCTCGCCAGGGCCGATCCCAATCAACCAGTGCTCGTGGAAGTGAACGTGGCCCGCGAGGCGCAGAAGAGCGGCGTCGACCCAGCGCGGGCGCTCGATCTGATCGTTGAGGTCGCCGGCCTGCTCGAGCTCCGGGGCTTGATGGCGATGGGCCCCACCGGCAAGGATCCAACTGCGGCCTTTCGGGAGCTGAGAAATACGTGGGAGGCGGCTCAGCAACGGCTCGGGAAACCCCTCCCTATCCTTTCCATGGGTATGAGCGGAGACTTCGAGGCGGCCGTCGCCGCCGGCAGCACGATGGTCCGTTTGGGCCAGGTCCTCTTCGGGCCGAGGCGAACCGGATGACCTTCATCGCCGGCGTGTTGATCTTTGCGCTCCAGATCTTCCTCGTCGTCATCCTGATCCGGGTCGTGTTCTCGTGGGTCAGCCCAGTCCCGACCAACCCGGTTTCGCGGTTGGCATGGCAGGTGACCGAGCCGGTCCTGGCGCCGATTCGGCGGCGCCTCCCGCTGATGTCGGGGATCGACCTCTCGCCGCTGGTGGTCTGGCTGATCGCGATCATCCTCATCAGCGTGCTCCGCACCGTCGGCCAGTAGAATCGAGATTCACTCGGCGCTGACGGAGACAGGTAGGCCCGTCTGAGCGGTCGACAGAGAGCCCGGCAGTGGTGAAAGCCGGGCGGCCGATGACGAGATCGAGATCACTCCCGAGCCGTAACCCAATGAGGGTCCGAGGTGTTGGCCTCGGGAATCTGGGTGGTACCGCGGGTCTTGGCGAAGACCCGTCCCAGAGATAGGCAAATACGTATCTCTGTGGAGTGAGAGTGTTCGAGAAAGTCGATCAGAAAGTCAGCTTCCCCGAGCTGGAGGTCCAGCTGATGGAGCAATGGAAGGCGGAAGGCGCCTTCCAGAAGTCGCTCGACCTTCGTGAAGGTCGGCCACGGTTTGTCTTCTACGAGGGCCCGCCCACCGCCAACGGCAAGCCTGCCACCCACCACATCCTGGCTCGCGCGTTCAAAGACCTGTTCGGCCGCTACAAGACAATGCAAGGCTTTTACGTCGAGCGGAAAGCGGGTTGGGACACGCACGGCCTGCCGGTCGAGATCGAGGTCGAGAAGAAGCTCAAGATCTCGGGCAAGTTCCAGATCGAAAACGAGATCGGGGTCGAGAGGTTCAACGAGCTCTGCCGCCAGAGCGTCTACGAGTACGTCGAGGACTGGGTCGCCTTCAGCCAGCGGATGGGTTTCTGGCTCGATTACGACAACGCCTACTGGACCCTCACCTCCGAGTACATCCAGTCGGTGTGGTGGGCGCTCAGCGAGATGTGGAAGCAAAACCTCGTCTACAAGGGCTTTCGCGTCGCTCCGTACTGCTCCCGGTGCGCCACGCCTCTATCGAGCCACGAGCTGTCGCTTGGCTATCGGGACAACGTCCCCGACCCCAGCGTGTACATCCGGTTCAGGCTGAAGAACGATCCCAAGACGTCGATCCTCGCCTGGACGACCACGCCGTGGACATTGCCCGGCAACGTGGCGTTGGCCGTCGACAACGACATCGTCTACATCAAGGTCAAGGAGGGAGACGAGTACCTCATCCTGGCCGAGGCCCGGCTGACCGTGCTCAAAGAGCCGCCCCAGGTGGTGGAGCGGATGATGGGCCGCGACCTGGTGGGACTCGAGTACGAACCGCTGTATCCGTACTCGGTCCCGGAAGAGGGCAAGGCGCACTACGTGGTCGACGCCGACTTCGTCTCCACAGAAGAGGGCACGGGCGTCGTGCACACCTCGGCCCTGTACGGCGTCGACGACCTGCGCCTGTGTCAGGAAAAGCGGATCCCCTTCAAGCACACGGTCGGACTGGACGGAAAGTTCCTTCCCTACGTGGAGAAGTTCGCGGGGCTGCACGTGAAGGACGCGGACCCCGTGATCATCGACGACCTCAAGGAGCGCGGCCTCCTGTACAAGGCCGAGACCATCCTTCACACGTACCCGTTCTGCTGGCGGTGCGGCACCCCTCTCATCTACTACGCGCTCGACGCCTGGTACATCCGCACGACCGAGCGCAAGGAGCAGCTGCTCGCCAACAACAACGCCACCCACTGGGTACCGGACCACATCAGGACAGGACGCATGGGCGACTGGCTGGAGAACAACGTCGACTGGCAGTTCTCGCGCAGCCGCTACTGGGGTACGCCCGTACCGATCTGGATCTGTGAGGGCTGCGACGAGCAGCGCATCGTCAGCTC
>VBGV01000162.1 GCA_005880755.1 Chloroflexota bacterium | reverse complement strand
AAGGTCGCGACGCCTTCCACATATCCGGGATCCAGCTCCAGGGCGGCGGCCACCTCGCTCATCGACTCGGGTGTCAGGTGGCCGAGCTCCTCCTGCGCGAGGTCGAGCGCGGGCATCACCGCCGAGCGCGGCTGCGGATACTTCGCCGGCAGCTCCTTGATCTCCTCCAGCACATGCGCCGAGAGAGCGCTCATCGATCGACGTCCCCCAGCACTGTGTCCGCCGTCCCGATGATCGCCACCATGTCGGCGACCATGTGGTTCATCGCCATGCGCTCGAGCGGCTGCAGGTTGACGAACGAGGCGGCACGGAATTTGACCCGCCGCGGCTTGTGAGTGCCGTCGCTGACCACGTAGCACCCGTTCTCGCCGCGTCCCGACTCCACCGCCACGTACACGTCGCCCGGCGGCACCGTGTAACCCTCGGTGAAGAGCTTGAAGTGGTGGATCACCGCCTCCATCGACGTTTCCAGCTCCTCGCGCGGAGGAGGAAGCACCTTGCGGTCGTCGATGTTGATGGGCCCGTCGGGCAGCCGGTCCAGCGCCTGGCGCAAGATCTTGACCGCCTCGCGCATCTCCTTGATCCGGACGAGGTAGCGCCCATAGCAGTCGCACATATCGGAAGTCGCGATCTCGAAGTCGTAGTTCTCATATCCCGAGTAGGGCATCGACTTGCGCAGGTCCCACGCCACGCCCGAGCCCCGCAGCATCGGACCCGTCGCACCCAGGACCTTCGCGTCCTCCGCGGGCAGCATGCCGATGCCGATCGTGCGCGAGCGAAAGATGGGGTTCATCGTGAGCAGGGCCTCGTACTCGTCGATGTTGGAAGGCATCGTCCGGACGAACTTGTCGAGCATCTCCAGGAAGCGTGGGGTCGTGTCGGCCATCACCCCACCCGGCCGGATGTAAGACGTGTGCATCCGGAAGCCGGAGATCTCCTCGTTCATGTCCAGGATCGTGTCCCGCTCCCGGAAGCAGTACATGAGCATCGTCGAGGCCCCGAGCTCGATCCCGCTGGTGCCGAGCCAGACCAGGTGCGAGGCAAGCCGCGTGAGCTCCGACATGATCACGCGCAGGGCGTTGGCGCGCGGCGGGACTTCGACGCCCAGCAGCTTCTCCACCGCCAGTGCGTACGCCAGGTTGTTGATCGGCGGCGAGAGGTAATCGTGCCGGTCGGTGACGACCACGGCCTGCTGCCAGCGCAAGGCTTCGGCCTGCTTTTCGATCCCGGTGTGCAGGTAACCGATCACCGGCGTGAGCCGGCGGACCTGCTCACCGTCGAGGTCGACGATCAGGCGGAGCACCCCGTGCGTCGAGGGATGGTGGGGGCCGAAGTTGATGGTCAGGAGCTCGCCTCCGAAGGCACCCTGCTCCCCGGTCTTGGCGACGGTGATGCCCTGCCCGATCTCGGCGGTCATGCCTTTTCGGGGGCCGTCTGCCACCTCTCGTGCTCTTCGGAGAACTCGACCACCTCACCGCCGACCGGATAGTCGCGACGCAGCGGATGGCCGACCCAGTCGTCGGGCATGAGGATGCGGGTCAGGTCGGGATGGTTGTCGAAGACGATCCCGAACATGTCATACGTCTCGCGCTCGTCCCAGTTGGCGGGCGGAAAAAGGTCGTACGCGGACTCGATGTGCGGCGGGTCGCCATCGATGAACGTCCGCACGCGAAGCTGTTCCCGGGTTTCCATGTCGCGCAGCTGGTAGACGACCTCGTATCGCGCGGGCCACTCCTTGGACGAATCCGCGAGATGGTCGACGCAAGTCAGAAAGACGAGCAATCGAAAGCCGCCGTCTTTAAGCGCAGAAAGCGCCTCGTGGATGTTGGCGGGCTCGACCGTGACCCAGGCGTCGCCGGCGCTGACGCCTCGCTCAACTGCCAGGTTCTCGGGAATCACTGCCGAGGGGTGATTCGCTCCACCCCACGAAATCTGGCGATTTCGCGGGGACCCCGGACTGCCATTGCGGTCGGGATTGGAGTCTTCATGGCAATGGTGTTATTCCACGAGCCTTGATCCGCTCCTGCAGGATCATCAGGGCGTTCAACAGGTCCTCGGGCCGAGGCGGGCAGCCGGGGATGTAGACGTCGACCGGCACGATCTTGTCCACGCCCTGCAGCAGCGCGTAGTTGTTGAACACGCCGCCGGTCGACGCGCAGGCGCCCATCGAGATGACCCACTTCGGCTCCGGCATCTGGTCGTAAATCGTGCGCAGGATCGGCGCCATCTTCTGGGAGACGCGGCCGGAGACGATCATCATGTCGGCCTGGCGCGGCGACGCACGCATGGCCTCCGAGCCAAAACGCGCGATGTCGACGCCGGCGGTCGCGGTGTGGATCATCTCGATCGCGCAGCACGCGAGGCCGAACTGCAATGGCCACACCGAGTTGCCGCGGCCCCAGCCGATCAGCTTGCCCAGCGTGGTCGTGAGCACGTTCTGGCCGAGGGATTCGGCGAGCGCCTCTATTCCCAATCCAGGCCTCCCTTCTTCCAGATGTGGGCCAGGGCGACGAGCAGGATGCTGATGAACACCAGCATCTCGATCAGCCCGAACCACTTGAGCTGGCGCAGCAGCACCGCCCACGGATAGAAGAAGACCGCTTCGACGTCGAAGATGATGAAGAGCATCGCCGTGAGGTAGAAGCGGACCGAAAGGCGGCTGACGGCGGGCGTGTCGGGGATGATGCCGGACTCATACGGCGCCAGCTTCTTGCGGTGAGGCTTGGACGGGCCGAGAACGAAGCTGAGGGTCACCAACGCTCCGATCAATCCAAGGACGATCAGGACGAAGATCAGAAGCGGGACGTAGCTCTCGAGCAAGGCTTGCTCCATACAAGGGCTTGCGGGGAACGGGGTTAATTCTAGGTGGCCCTTGAGAAAAGCCGTATTTAGTAGACGAGGTGGGGCTGTAGGCCGGATTCATTCCGGCCGTCCCCAGGGGTGCGCTGCCAGGTGCCTCCAACAAGACTTTTAACGGAGGGGGTTCCACGGGGGAGGCCTGCCTCCCCCGTGCTCTTAATGCTTGTCTTTCCGGCGGTGAGTTATCTGCACGCCGCGTGACAGCGTGGCGTGGATTGGGCAGTACCGATTGCAAGCCATGTCGATCGCCTGGTCGACCAGCTTCTTGTCGGTGTCTCCGTCCCAGGTGCAGTGGAACGTGATCTCGATTTTGTTGAAGGCTTTCGGCCACTCCTCGTCACGGTCGCCCTCGACCTCCCCCTCGAGCGAGCGCAGCGGCTGCTTGAACTTCTTCAGCAGCAGGACGGCGTTCAGGCCCGTGCAGCCGCCCAGGGCGCCGAGGAGCATCTCGGTCGGCCGCATCGCCGCGTCGTCGCCGAAAATCGGCGCCTCGTCGATCTGAGCCTTGTGTCCGGATTCGGACTCGATGTCAAACAGAACTTTGCTGCCGGACCAGGTCGCGGTTGCCCTCGTCATCGGACCAAAACATATACTTGGCGATGATTCGTAGGGGGGAGTAGCCACTCCCGTTTGTCCCGTCAAGACGGCGCCAGAGCCCGGGACGGCGGCGGACACGGTCCGCGGCGAGACCTCTACTCGGACTCGTTTCGAGTGGAGGCTGACATGACCCGGACCATCCTTTTTTCGATCGTGGCCATCGCATTCACCGACATCGCGCTGCAGCTCGACAACGCGCTCGCGATCTCGTCG
>VBGV01000161.1 GCA_005880755.1 Chloroflexota bacterium | reverse complement strand
TCAAGTCCAAAGAGGACATCACAGCGCTGTCGGTACATCAGGTCCAGGGTCCGGGCGGGTTGCGAGGCGCGGTGCGGTTCACGCGTGAGTTCGGCCGGTCTCGCTTCTCCCAGCTGATGGTGCTCGACGCGGATTCACGGGTGCTTCGCTTCGAGTGCGATGTGGACTGGCAGGAGGACCACAAGCTGCTGAAGGTGGCATTCCCGGTGACGGTGAGCTCCGATGAGGCGACGTACGAGACGCAGTATGGGCACGTCCGGCGGCCGACGCACTCGAGGACGAGCCGGGCGAAGGCCATGTTCGAGGTTTGCGCGCAGAGATGGGCGGACCTCGGCGATGCGGACTACGGCGTGGCCCTGCTCAACGACTGCAAGTACGGCTATGACATCCACGGCTCCGTCATGCGTCTGTCCCTTTTGCGCGCGCCGACCCATCCCGATCCGACCGCCGACCGCGGCTGGCACCACTTCACGTTCGCGCTGATGCCGCACCCGGGCGACTTTCGCCACGCGGGCGTGATCGCCGCGGCCGAAGACCTCAATGCCCCGCTGCGCATCGTGTCCGGTAACCCCTCCAGCTCGCGGCGCTCTCTGGTCGAGCTCGACACGCCACAGGTCGCGGTCGAAGCGGTCAAACGGGCCGAGGATTCGGAGGCGACCGTCGTGCGCCTGTATGAATCGTGGGGCGACCAATGCAAGTTTCGCGTGCGCACGACACTTCCCGCTGCGCGGGCGCTTCTGTGCGATCTTCTGGAGCGGGAGCGCAAAGAGGTCGCGGTGACGGACGGCGTGATCGAGCTGGAGGTCACGCCGTTCAAGATCCTGACACTGAAGCTCATGCCCTGAAACCGACATGAGAATCGCCGTCGAGATCGACGTTCCTGCACGCATGCGGGACGGCACGACGCTTCGGGCCAACGTTTACCGGCCTGAGGGCGATGGCCCGTGGCCGACTCTTCTGACCCGCTTGCCGTACGGAAAGGACGACGCGGGGGTGTTGACCGTGCTCGACCCGGTGCAGGCGGCGCGCAGGGGTTTCATGGTCGTGATCCAGGACTGCCGAGGCAGGTTTGCCTCGGAGGGCGAGTGGATACCGTTCTGGTTCGAAGAGCAGGACGGGTACGACACGGTCGAGTGGGCGGCCAGGCTCCCGGGCTCCAACCGGCGCGTCGGGATGTACGGCGAGAGCTACTTCGGGAACACGCAATGGCTCGCGGCGGTCGGGCAACCTCCGTCCCTGGCCGCGATCTCTCCAGCGCTCACCTGGTCGGAGCCCATGGACGGCTTGTTCCGCCGCGGCGGGGCTTTCGAATTGGGTGTGGCGCTTCCCTGGTCGCTCCAGACCGGCATGAACTACCTCGAGCGAGCGCACCGCGACATCGCGCCTGTGATCGATGAGTACGACCGCCTCGTCGAGGGCGGCTACGACCAAGCGGTTCTCAATCGTCACGGCCTTGGCGACACCGGCCTTTTTCGGAGCCTTGACGATCCGGCCTTCGCGGCGCGAACTCGCATCGCGGGGCGCCACTCGAGCGTGACTGTGCCCAGCTTTCACACGGCGGGATGGCACGACCTGTTCCTCCAGGGCACGCTCGACAACTATGCGGCCATGTCCGCGCTGGGGCGGGAGTCTCGGCTCCTCGTCGGGCCGTGGACCCACGCGACCTTCGCCGACCCCATCGGGGAGCAGGTCTACGGCGTGCGCGCCGCTCGTTTTGGGGCGCCCTCGCACAAGCTGGGCGACGCAAACGATTTGCAGCTCGCGTGGTTTCGCCACCATCTGGCCGGGGACCGGACGGTCGAGCTGCCCGACGCGCCGGTGCGGATCTTCGTCATGGGTCGCAACACGTGGCGGGATGAAACGCACTGGCCGCTCATGCGCGCGACGCAAGAGAGGTGGTTCTTCCACTCCGACGGCACGTTGAGCACCGCGCGCCCGTCCGGGGATGAGGCGGATTCCCAGTTCCGCCACGACCCGGCGGACCCGGTGCCGACGCACGGCGGGTCGCATCTCATGTCGCCGGCGTTTCCCGCCGGACCGTGGGACCAGTCGCGCATCGAGCAGCGCGATGACGTGCTGGTGTTCACGTCGGCGCCCCTCGAGCGCGAGCTGGAGGTGACGGGTCGTGTGCGAGCGATTCTCCATGCCGAGAGCTCGGACTCCTCAGCGGACTGGGTGGTTCGCCTCTGCGATGTGCATCCGGATGGGCGCTCTCTTAATCTCTGCGACGGGATCCTGCGGGCGGGCGGGGGCGTGCCCGAGATCGATCTATGGTCCACGAGCAACCTGTTTCTCAAAGGACACCGGCTGAGAGTTCAGGTCACGAGCAGCTGCTTTCCCCGGTGGGACAGGAACCCGATCGCCGGCGAACGGCGCATCCACCACGACGCTTCGCGTCCGTCGTACATCGACCTTCCGGTGGTCCCCTGAGCGAGAAGCAGCTGCGCATTACGGCGGCGGGGTGCGCGGCCGCCGTGATCGGGCTGACCGTCCTGGTTAAGACTTCTCCCTACATCGCCTTCGACGACGCGATCCTGCGAGCCATCCAGTCCCTCGACCTCGGCCCTCTCACGGCACCCTTTCCATTCTTCCGATGGGCCGGCGGCCCGGGCGGCACCTACATGGCGGCCGCGACCATCGCCCTGGTGCTCCTGTTCAACCGGCGCGCCTGGCTCCTCGCCGTCGCCGCCATCGCGGGCGGTGTTTGGTACGAGGTCCTCATCGCGGTGGCCCACCGCGCGCGTCCCACCGCGGACCAGGTGCTCCGCATCACCGAGCGGCCCGGCAGCACGAGCTTCCCCAGCGGCCACGTCATCTTCCTCACCATCGACCTCGCCGTCCTCATGCTGTGCATCGGCCACCGATACCTCCCCGCCTGGGGCAATCGCACCGGCTGGACCGTGGTCGGACTGATCGCTCTGCTGGTGGCCGTCAGCCGCGTCTACGTCGGAGCTCACTGGCCCCTCGACGTCGTGGCCAGCCTGCTCGTCGCGTTCGGGTGGGTGTGCCTGGTCGCGTCGATCCGCCGCATCTCCGATCCGGCCTTCCGCAAGAATTGAGAAGAAAGTGATCGGAAACGGCAGCGACCGCTACGCGCGCATGCAGTACCGCCGCTGCGGCCGCAGCGGGCTCAAGCTGCCGGCGATCTCGCTGGGCCTGTGGCAGAACTTTGGCGGTGACGTCCCGCTGGAGCGCCAGCGCGCGATCGTCCGCCGGGCGTTCGACCTGGGGATCACCCAATTCGACCTGGCCAACAACTACGGCCCTCCTTACGGCTCGGCCGAGGAAAACTTCGGCCGGATCCTCAAGACCGACCTGGCCGGCCACCGCGATGAGCTCGTGATCACGACCAAGGCCGGTTACGACATGTGGCCAGGCCCGTACGGTATTGGGGGCTCGCGCAAGTACTTGCTGGCGAGCCTCGACCAGAGCCTGAAGCGCATGGGCCTGGAGTACGTGGACATCTTTTACTCTCACCGCTTCGACCCCGAGACTCCGCTGGAGGAGACCATGGGTGCGCTGGACACCGCGGTGCGTCAGGGCAAGGCGCTGTAT
>VBGV01000160.1 GCA_005880755.1 Chloroflexota bacterium | reverse complement strand
CTCAAACGGACCGACGCCAACTCGAAGGAGTTGGCGGACCAAGCGCGCCATGGAGGCTTCTTCTACCTCGTCGGGGGCGATCCCGGCCTGGTGGCGCAGGTGCTTCGCGGCTCTCGCGTCTGGAGAGCGATCTTCGAGGCATGGCTAGGCGGCGCAGCGCTGGCGGGGTCGTCGGCCGGCGCCATGGCGCTCTGCAGCCACACCCTGATCCGCGCCGGCTGGCCCGACCGCACCAACCGCCGGCCCACCGACGCGCTGGGGGTCGTGCCCGACACGGCGGTGCTCCCGCACTACGACACCTTCGGTCACAGGTGGGTCGAGTCGGCCCAGCGCGAGCTGCCCGACGTCACGCTGCTGGGCATCGATGAGCGGAGCGCCGCATTCTGGAGCGACGGACAATGGCGAGCGGCCGGACCGGGCGCCGTCACGGTGATCCACGGGCCGAAAACATCGCCCTTTGCATCGGGCATGGAGATCACCGGCCTTGCGACCCCCGCCCGTATGCTTCCGACGCAGAGTGGACCGACCGGGAATTAGCTCGTCAAGGCGCGGCATCGGCGCCCGGTGCCAAGGAGCCGACGAGCACGCGAGGGAGCGCATCACGCCGATGCGTGACCGAGCGCGCGCAGGAGGCGACGCCGGCATCAGCGAAGCCCGGGCGCCTAGGCCGATGCATTGGCGAGCGGTTTCCCGGGCGGGCCACTCATGATCGAGAGGGCCCGACCGGCGCCGAAGAGGATGCAATCCGGGTTCGTCGACATGGGCTCGCTTCGCGTGCATCACATGCATGGCGGTCGCGGCTCCGCCGTGGTTTTCGTCCACGGCCTGGGGTCGTCGGGCTACATGGAGTGGCGGCAGAACCTCGAAGCGACGGCGGCGCGACATCGCGTGTTCGCCCCCGACCTGCCGGGCTACGGCCGCACCGACAAGCCGCGCGTCCGCTACTCGATTCCCTATTTCGCGCGCTTCATCCGTCGCTACATAGAAGACCGCGGCCTTCGCTCGGTGGTGCTCGTCGGGACGTCGCTCGGGGGGCGGATCGCGCTCGAGGTCGCCCTCGAGCAGCCGAGGCTCGTGCGCAAGCTCGTCCTCGTCAACACGCTTGGTCTCGGCCGCCCTCAGGTGCGCATGTCTCAGATGGCGTACGGCCTCGTCACACTCCCACGGGTCGGCGAGGCGATGATGCGTCTGACGCGTGACGCGTTGGGTTGGGCACCCGTGGCGGTGATCCGGCGTGTGGCGGGCCGCTACGCCGGCGTGTCTTCAGATCTCAAAACGACGATGGATGACACCTACCTCGAAGACCTGCGCGAGATGTATGCGGCGGACGGATTCCAGAGCGCATACCTGTCCACGGTGCGCTCCCTGATCAACCCTCGCGCTCTGCTCGGTGGCCACCACGACGTCACCAAGAGGTTGAATGAGCTGAAGATCCCAGTCCAGCTGATCTGGGGCGCGGACGACCCACTTTTTCCGCTGGCCCATGCCGAGCGTGCCAGCTCCTTGATCGAACGCTGCAAGCTCACGGTGATCGAACGGGCAGGCCATACGCCGCAGGCCGAACGGCCAGAGGAGTTCAACCGCGTCCTCCACACCTTCCTCGACCGGTAGCCCGCCCGAAGAAGCCCGTTACAGAAGCCCCGAGTACCGGGCGCTGGTCGGGGCGCCCCTCGACCCGCTCGTCCACCCGACGCCGTGGGACCCGCCGCGGCTCTACCTCTTCCTCCGGCGGCTGGTGGGATGGATCGTGACGCACATCTTTCGCGTCACCGTGACCGGCGTGGAAAACATCCCCAAGCCCCCGTACATCATCGCGGCCAATCACCAGGCGTGGTACGACCCCGCTTTCATCATCCCGTTCTTTCCGGAGCGGCCGCTCATCTACACGATGGCCAAACGCGAGACGGTCTTCAACCGCGCGTGGAAGCGAAAGCTGCTGCCGCTGATCGGCGTCTTTCCCATCTCGCCGAACAGAGGCGAGCTCGACGAGCAGGGGCTGCGCACCGTGTACGAGGTGCTCGAGCGCGGCGGCGTGCTGCTCATGTTTCCCGAGGGCCGCTACTCGCGCGGGCGAGCGCTGCGACCCCTCAAGAACGGCATCGGCTACTTCGCACTGCATGCGGGCGTCCCCATCTGTCCCGTGGCGGTGCGCGGCACTGACACGCTCTGGCCGTTCCACCGCGTCGAGGTCACGATCGGGCCGCCTATCAAGCCCGACCTGCCGGCTTGGTGGGAGCTGAGCCGCCGCGTGGCGGGCATGGTCGAGAACGTGAGGACCGCGATCACCTCGGCCCTAACGCGCCGCCGCGAATAGGCCCTCGGTGTCGAGACCCTAGAATCGGTCAGCTTTGCATCTGGTCATCGGTGCGGGGGAGTTTCTCGGGCGCCATGTTTCCCGCGCCCTGGCGGCGGACGTGCCCATCATCGAGCTGAACGCCGACGCGGATGACGAGACGCTGGCCGACGCCATCAGCGGCATCGAGGTCGTCGTCTTCTGCGCCGAGACGAGCTCGCCGGCGCATCGTCTTCGTTTCCGAAAAGGAACACCGCACGTCTTGAGCCGCGTCGTCGAGGCGTCGCGCAGGGCGCATGTGCGCCGCCTGGTCCACGTGTCGACGGCCGACGTCTACGGCCCTGACCACTTCGCGCGGGTCACCGAGAGGTCGGCCCTGAAGCCTGTCCACGCGTTCGAGCGGCTGAAGCTCTTCGAAGAGGAGTGGCTGCTCGAGGCAGCGGACGATCTCGACGTCGTCATCGTCCGGCCGGCGCGCATGTTCGGCGATGGCGACTGGATCCTGCCCCGCCTCATGGCGGCCATGGTGCACGGACGGGTGTGGCTGCCAGGCGGTGGACAGGCCAAGCAGACCTTTGTCTCCGCCGAGGACGTCGGTCGCGCCTGCCTGGCGGCATCCGATCGCGGCCGGCCCGGGCACCGCTACCTGGTCGGGGGATTCGATTCGACCTGGCGCGACTTCCTGGTCTCCGCCGCGCGCGCCGTCGGCTTTGCCGCCGAGGTGGCCTCGATTCCGTACGACCTCGCGTACCTGCGCGCGCTAGGAGTCGAGACGATGACCCCGGAAGGCGCGGTCGTGTGGCCCGGCATCTACGCTGTCGACGTCATCGGCAAGCCGCACTACTACGACGATTCGCACTCACGCCGCGAGCTGACCTGGTCGCCGTCGGTCGGCAGCTTCGAGCAGGAGATTCCCGCGATGGCGCCGTGGCTGGCTCGACTTCCAGAAGTGGCTGCAGTGCTGGCCGAACAGCCCGTCGACGCCGGCGCTACGTCACCGCCAGGCAGATAAAAGACCTTGCATGCAGGCCGGATTCATTCCGGCCGTCCCCCAAGCGTCCACTTCCTATAAACGGGAAGGCGCGGTCGTGTGGCCCGGCATCTACGCTGTCGACGTCATCGGCAAGCCGCACTACTACGACGATTCGCACTCACGCCGCGAGCTGACCTGGTCGCCGTCGGTCGGCAGCTTCGAGCAGGAGATTCCCGCGATGGCGCCGTGGCTGGCTCGACTTCCAGAAGTGGCTGCAGTGTTGGCCGAACAGCCCGTCGACACCGGCGCTACTTCACCGCCAGGTCGATGAACTGGATCGCCCTCCAGCGCTACAGATAAGGCCGCGCAGCACTCGGCGCTATTTCACAGCTAAGCAGGTAATTGTTTTGAACACCCCGTCGATTTTCTGGATCTTGTCGACGATCAGGGAACCGATGGAGTTGACGTCGGGGGCCTCGCACACCGCAATGACGTCGTACTCGCCCGTGATGGCGTCGGCGGCGGAGATGCCCTGGACGCCTTCCATCTTTTTGGCCACCTCCAGGGCGCGCCCAGGCGACGCGTTGATGAGGACGTAGGCCTTCATCGTGTAACCCCCAAGTTCAATCGCTGACGGCTTGGTTCAGCGTAACCGGATCAGCGCGTCTTGAGGGCGCGCAGCAGGACCTCTTCGGTGACGTTCGCCCCGGACAGAACCACCACGACCTTTTCGTTCGGCGCTGCGCGGTGATGGTAGAGGAGGGCGGCCAGCGCAGCCGCGCCGGCGGGTTCCGCAAGGAGATGCTCCCATTGAAAGAGGAGGCGGATCGCTCTCAACATCTCCGTCTCCTGCACGACGAGGATCTCGTCGACATAGCGCCGGGACAGGTCGAGCGTGAGGGCGGAAGGCGCGGAAGCGGCGAGCCCGTCGGCGATCGTGTTGACGCGGTCCAGGGTCACGATGTGGCCGGCGTTGATCGACCTGTACATCGCGTCGGCGCCGGCCGGCTCGACGCCGACGACGCGCGCGGCCGGCTTCGTTTCTTTGATGTACAGGGCGATGCCGCCGATCAATCCGCCGCCGCCGATGGGAACGAGGACCGTGTCGACGTCTTCCAGGCCGGCGAGGATCTCGAGTCCGATGGTCCCCTGTCCGGCGACGACTTGCGGATCGTCGTAGGCGTGGACGAAGGTCGCTCCAGTTTCCTTCTGCGCCGCGAGCGCTTCGAGGTTGGCCTCGCTGTAGTTGCGCCCAGCGGGCACGACGCTCGCGCCGAGGCGGCGGATCGCCTCAACTTTGAGCGGGTTGGCTCCCTCGGGCACGTAAACAGTGGCGGGAGTCGCGAACGTCGCGGCGGCGTATGCGACGCCGAGCCCATGATTGCCCGCCGAGGCGGTGATGACGCCGGCGCCTCTTGCGGCGGCCGGGATGTGCATGACCTTGTTCAGCGCGCCCCGGACCTTGAAGGCGCGAATCGGCTGAACCGACTCGATCTTGAGGTGGACCTGGCAGCGGGCTTTATCGGTGAAGGCGCGCGAGAACTGGAGCGGCGTCGGCGGCAGATACGGCCGCAGGTCGCGGGCGGCGCTCTCGACATCCTCGGGTGAGACGGTCGGCGGCGCGTCGGTCGTCAGCGGCTCTTCTTCTTGCGTCGCTTGTCGGCCAGGTGCTCAGCCAGCTTCTTCAGGCCCGGGTTGACCGAGACGACCTTCGGGCCGCGGACCTTTTTGTCTCGCGCCCTGGTGCGCGCGCTTTCGCGCGGCGAGACGCGGTCGAGCTCGTCGCTCACGACGTGACCTGAGGCGGCTCTGGCTGTGGTGGCTGCGCCGGCTGGTAGTAGAACTGCGGCGCGGGCGGCTCGAGGTCGAGCCGCCTGAAGGCCAGCGTCCAGTACGTAGAGCTCTGCGCGGACAGAAATCCCGAAACGACCAGGCCGATTGGCAGCAGGATGAGCACGCCGACCACGATCAACGGCCACACCGCTGCGGAGCCAGACGCGAACAGAGCCGCCCCGATGATTGCGAGAGGCACGGCCACA
>VBGV01000159.1 GCA_005880755.1 Chloroflexota bacterium | reverse complement strand
GGCGATCGGGTGGGCCGGGTTCACCGACCAGATCACCTCGCGCTCGCCCCCGGGATCCGACCGCCAGCGGAGCGAGCAGCTGGTGCCCATGAGGCGCCGGAAGATCTTGGAGTAGTGGCCCGAGTGCAGGACCACGATGCCCATGCCGTCGAGGACGCGCGCGTGCACGCGTTCGACGACCGCGTCGTCGACCTTGTCGTGGGCGGCGTGGCCCCACCAGGTGAGCACGTCGGTCTGCGCCAGCGCCTCTTCGGTCAGGCCGTGCTCTGGCTCGTCGAGCGTGGCGACGCGAATCGTGACGTCGCCGCCCAGCTCCCGACGGATCCCATCCGCGATCGGGCGGTGCATGCCTTCGGGATAGATGCGCTTGACCGATTCTTCGCGCCGCTCGTGGACGTACTCGTTCCAGACGGTGACGCGGAGCGGGCGGCGAGCCGCCGTCAAATCGCGGCTGCTGCGCCGGTCGTTTTCCCGGTGGGATAGATCGTCACAGGCTCGCGCAGCGTAGCGGATTCGACTGCCGCGGCCGTCAACGCCATGGTGCCGAGGTTGTCGCGGCCCGAAGTCTCCGGCTCGCTCTTGGTCCTGATCGCGCGCGCGAACTCTGTCAGCGTCCCTGACGTGCCGGTTCGCTGCAGCGGGGGCAGCGCCACGGTCCGCGCCTTCCCGTTGCGCGGCCGGATCTCGACCCTGTCCTGGGTGACGTCGCTGTCTGCCGCGCTCGTCCACACGACTTCCCCGTGCTCGAACTCCATACTCCACTCCCCGGCCCACGGCGTGATCGGCCCCGCGCTGACCCAGCTGGCGCGATAGCTGACGACGACGCCGTCGAAGTTGATCGTGGCCACCGCGACGGACGGGCCGGTGAACGAGGTCCAGCTCGGGTTCCACGCCTCGCAGAAGACACGGTCGGGCTCGCGGCCGAGGATCAGCCGCAGCAGGTCGAAATGGTGGATGGACATGTCGACGAGCAGCGGCTGCTCTTCGAGGTGATGGCGGCCGCGACCGTTGGGGCCCGCCGTCGAGAAGCGACGAAAGTCGATCGAGACCTGGTGCAGCTTGCCGAGCTCCTCTTCGCGGACCAGGTCGGCGATGGCGCGTGGAGCGGGAAAGAAACGGTAGTTCTGGCTCACCATCAGGATCAGGTTTCGTACGGCTGCGCCATCCACCAGCTGTTCCGCCGCTTCCAGGCTGGGGGCGAACGGCTTCTCGACCAGGACGTGGAGCCCGGCGTCGAAAGCCGCGCGGATCACAGGCACGTGGCCGGGCAAGGCGGTGGTGTTGAGCAGCGCCTCCGGTTGGGTGGCGGCGATCGCTTCCTTCAGAGATTCGAAACACCGGTCCGCCGGCACGCCGGCCTCCTGACGGAGCGCATCCAGCGCATAGGGATCGGTGTCGACGTACGCCACGACGTCGATCTCGGAGATGTGCGGCAGCACCTGACGGGCCCAGTTGCGGCCGTGCGGCCCGAGGCCGACCTGCACCATCCGAATCGAATTCACGGCCATGAATGATGCCGGAGCCGCCGCGGAATTCATCCCGGTTACCAACGAGAATCACGACCAATGCGTTACCAGCCGGTCGCGGAAATTTCACCGCGCGAGTACCAGGACGCCATCGTCTACGCAGAGGGCTGGCAGTCGTGGAGCCCATTGAGCATGTGTCGATTCGGAGAGTCGTCGGACCGTGCCCCAGACGGGCGGGCACAGGTGGTCGGCTGGCGGCCCGGCAAGCCTGTACCCGAAGGGGTGATCCAGGCCGAGGGGGTGATGGCGGTCGCGGTCGCCGGCGGGCCGGCGCGGGCCTGGTTCGCCGCCGAGCCCAGCCGTGAGGTGCCGACCCTTCGTCTGACGGCCCGTGGTGAGTTGACCGCCGACGGCCGCGTCGAAGAGCTCCAGGCCGCCGACCTTGCGAGCGTGCTCGCCGCGGTGGGCGACCGCCTGAGGGTACCGAAGTTCGCTCCGATCGCGCCCGGCTGGTCCTCGTGGTCCTGCTACTTCGACCGCGTCACCGAGGCCGACGTCGCCGAGAACGTCGAGGCGGCGTTCCGGCTCAAGCTGCCGATCGCGATCGCGCAGATCGACCACGGCTACGAGACGGCGATCGGCGATTGGCTGGACGTGCGAGCCTCGTTCGGCTCGCTGCGCCGTGCCGCGGAGCGCACCCGCGAGGCAGGGATGCTGCCGGGCATCTGGGTCGCGCCGTTCATGGTCGACCCGCGAAGCTCGCTCGCCACGACGCACCCCGACTGGCTCGTGCAGGACGCCGACGCGGGCCTCCATTGGGACCGGCGCATGCGGATCCTCGACGTGACGCATCCCGCCGCCGCCGAACACCTCGCCGGCGTGTTTCGGACGCTTGCCGGTTGGGGCTTCGGCTACGTCAAGCTCGACTTCCTGTACGCGGGGGCGATCGCCGGCCTCGAGACGTACCGGACGGGCCTCGAGCTCATTCGAGCCGCAATCGGACCAACCTCGACCGTGCTCGCGTGCGGCGCGCCGCTGCTCCCCAGCATCGGCCTGTGCGACGCGATGCGCGTCGGTCCCGACGTGCTGCCCGAAACCCCGGACCCGCAGCCGGACGTCGAAACGCTGACCCGCGTCACCGGCATGCGCTCATGGATGAATGGACGGCTGTGGGTGAACGATCCGGACCACCTTGTCGGGCGTCCCGAGATACGCGAGCGCGAGGCGTGGGCGTCGTATCTCGAGAGCTACGGAGGGGTTGCGTTCTCGAGCGACCGGCTCACTGCGTTGGACGAGCGCGGCCTCGAGCTGACGCGCCGTGTGCTGGCCGGCGCCTAGCTCGACCCGCGCGAAATCAGGTGGACCGGGAGGAGGAGGTTGCGCGGAGCGACGGAGCCGGAGGTGATCATCTCGAGGAGCAAACGCATTGCCTGCTCGCCGGTTTCGTAAAACGGAATGTGGATCGTCGTCAGCGGAGGCACGGTGAAGGCGGCCATCTCGATGTCATCGCAACCGACGACCGCGCAGTCCTGTGGTACGCGTTTGCCCAGGTCTCTCAG
>VBGV01000158.1 GCA_005880755.1 Chloroflexota bacterium | reverse complement strand
TCCCTCGTAGAGCGCCTTGCCGAGGATGACCGCTTCGGCGCCGGCCGCGGCCACCTGGCGTAGGTCGTCGACCGAAGCCACGCCTCCTGAATACTGCAGCTCGAATCGGGTCATCTTGCGCACCCGGGCCAAGGTCTTGATGTCGGGTCCTGACATCGTGCCGTCGCGGTCGATGCAGGTGAGGATCAGTCCGGCAAGGGGGAGGTCCGCCCAGCGGCCGACCAACGCCTTGAGGACGACCGGGTCGGTGTCCAGCCACCCGCCGACCGCGGCCTTGTCGTCGCGGACGTCGAGGGCGGCCAGGATCCGCCCCGGATGCTGAAACGCGCAACGCTCGAACAGGTGTGGATCGCGAACCGCGGCCGTAGCCATCACGACCCATTGCGCACCGCCCTCGAGCAAGGCTGTCACCGCCTCGGCGCTGCGGACTCCGCCGGCGACCTGGAACTGGATGTCAGAGTGCTCCAGCATTCGCGTGATCACAGGCTTGTTGCTGGCCGAACCTCGTGCCGCGTCGAGGTCGACGACGTGAACTCGCTTCGCCCCCGCGGCGGCGAATCGCATTGCCACCTCAACCGGGTCGTCTGCATATACCGTCGGCTGGTCGTACTTGCCCTGCGTCAGGCGAACGCAGCGCCCGCCAAGGATGTCAATCGCGGGAATGACGACCACGCCGCTCATGCAGTGACCTAGCGGTAGTTCGTGAACTGGAGCGGGACGGGGATGTCCTCCGCCTCGCGCAGCGACTTGATCACAAGCTGCAGCGTGTCTTTGTCCTTGGAGGTCACACGCAGCTGGTCACCCTGAATCCGCACCTGCGCCTTCGGGGCGACGTTCTGAATCCGCTTGCGGAGGTCCCGCGCGATGTCGTCGGTGATCCCGGCGTTCAGCCGGACCTCGATCTGCCCGCGGCCTTTGCCGATTGTTTTCGGGTCGCCTGCCTGGAATAGCTTCGGTGAAAGCTGGCGTCGTGCCGCCTTCTCGCGCAGCACCTGAAGCGCGGCCTTTGCGCGGTCCTCGCTCGCCGACTCGACGACGATCACGTCGTCGCGGTGGTCGTACGTGGTGGCGGTGTCTTTGAAGTCGTAGCGCGTGCCGACCTCGCGGCGGGCCTGGTCTACGGCGTTGGTCAGCTCTACCGCCTCGAACTCCGAAACAACGTCGAACGAGTACTCAGCCACTGCCGGAGCTGAAAATTGCGTTCAGTCCCAGGACGGCGGCCAAGATCGCCAGCGCGACTCCGGCCAGGGAGGAGATCGCGAGCAACGCTCCAATCCCAGCCGTACCTTCGTCGAGCGGCTCCAGCGGCGGCTTGTCATACGGATCAGGGCCGTAATCGAGGTCGTATACGCCTTCCTGGCGCGCGCGCTGGACGAGCTCGTCGAGCACCGGCTTGCCGCCCGGCGGGAGTGGTTTGTCCTCGAGGTTGGCGACGGCCTCTTTGAGGTTGTCCCGGGTCCTGCCGAGCTCCGCCCCCACCATGTCGAGCGTCTGCATCGCGGCTGGGGTCTGGTGCTCGCGGCGGAGGTCGGCGATGATGCCGTACAGGCTCACGAGCGGATTCATAACAGATGAAGGGACGCCCGTGCAGGTGAGCGACGGTGCGCCCTAATACACTTAAACCCGATGGGTGTGGACACGAAAGCCAAGGCCGCGGTGAAGAAGCCGGCGGCCCACCCGAACACGTGGGTCTTCTTCGAGGGAGATTTCGCGCGCTACAACGACGTGAAGCTCGGCCTCATGACTCACGCGCTTCACTACGGGACCGCGGTTTTCGAAGGGATCCGCGCTTACTGGAACCAGCAGAAAAACCAGCTGTACCTGCTCCAGGCCGCAGCGCATTACGACCGGATGAAGCGATCGGCCAACGTGATGCGAATGACGCTGCCCCACTCGACCGAAGAGCTCGTCAACTTCACCCTGGACCTTTTGCGCCGCAATGAGTTCAAGTCGGACGTCTACGTCCGGCCGCTGCTCTACACGTCGAGCGAGGAGATCGGCGTCCGGCTGCACAACTTGAACCGCGCGTTCTTCATCTACGCGATTCCGTTCGGCAACTACGTCGAGGTCGAGGCCGGCATCAGGTGCATGGTCAGCTCGTGGCGGCGGGTGCCCGACCAGTCGCTGCCTGCTCGGGCCAAGATCACCGGCTCTTACGCCCAGGCAGCCCTCGCCAAGTCGGAGGCGGTGGAGGGTGGGTTCGACGAGGCGATCGTGCTGTCGGTCGACGGTCATGTTTCCGAGGGTTCGGCGGAAAACGTCTTCATGCTCAAGGACGGCGCCTTCGTCACGCCGCCCGTGACCGACGACATCCTCGAAGGTGTCACGCGTCAGCTGCTGATCAAGGTCATCGGCGACGAGCTGAATCTCCCGGTGCTCGAGCGCAGCATCGACCGCACCGAGCTCTACACGTGCGACGAGCTCCTGCTGTGCGGCACCGGAGCGCAGATCTCACCAGTGATCGAGGTCGACCGGAGGCCGGTGGGCAACGGCAAGGTCGGCGAGTTCACCCAGGAGCTGCAGAACATCTACTTCAGCGCAGTGCGCGGCGAGACGCCGAAGTACAAGGACTGGACCATCCCGGTCTATTAATTCACGGGGGAGGCAGGCCTCCCCCGTGGAACCCCCTCCCTGTAACACGTTGTCTGGCGGCGTTTGGAAGGTGCACGCCTGGCGACGGCCGGAGTAAATCCGGCCTGCAAGCGCGACCCGTCCACCAAGTAGTCTCGGGAGCGCATGAGAGTCGTTGTTGCTCCAAACGCTTTCAAGGGGACGCTGACCGCCTCCGAAGCCGCCGCGGCCATCGCGCTCGGCGTGCGCGAGGTTTTTCCAGACGCCGATATAGTCGAGGTTCCTGTCGCCGACGGCGGCGACGGCACCGTAGAGGCGCTGGTCTCGGCCAACCACGGCGACTACCGGGCGGCGCAGGTCGAAGGCCCGCTCGGTGATCCCGTCTCGGCTCAGTACGGTCTGATCGAATCTGGCCGCAAGGCCGTCGTCGAGCTCGCGACCGCCAGCGGCCTGACCCTGATCCCGCCTTCTCGGCGAGACCCACGCCGAACGTCGACCTACGGATTCGGCCAGTTGCTCGAGGCGGCGCGGCGGGACGGTGCGGAAACGATCATCGCGGGCATCGGGGGATCGGCGACCAACGACGGCGGAGCCGGGATGGCCCAGGCCCTGGGCTACAGGCTGCTCGATGCGGACGGCCGGGACCTGGCCCGGGGCGGCGCCGCGCTCTCCCGGCTGCAGCGAATCGAATCCGCCGGCTTTGACCGGGGCTGGCGATCGGTGGCCGTCAAAGTGGCATGCGACGTGACCAACCCTCTGACCGGGCCCTCGGGCGCGAGCGCCATCTATGGGCCACAGAAGGGGGCCGACGAGGCAGCCGTCCGGGAGCTGGACGCGGCGCTCGCCCGCCTGGCCGAAGTCATCGAGCGGGACCTGGGGAAGCGGGTCGCCGACATTCCTGGAGCGGGGGCAGCAGGCGGAACCGGCGCGGGCCTGGTCGCATTCCTGGAGGCCGACCTGCTTCCCGGCGCACCACTCGTCGTCGACGCCGCCGGGCTCGATGCCAAGCTGCGCGGCGCAGACCTGGTGATCACCGGCGAGGGCCGCGCCGACGAGCAGACCGCCTACGGCAAGGCCCCGGGCGAGGTCGCCAAGCGCGCCCACGCCGCCGGCATACCCGTGGTGCTGCTGGCAGGCAGCAAGGGCCCGGGATGGGAGGCGTTGAGCAAGCTGGGCGTCACCTCCGTGGTGACGCTGACGGAGGAAGGAGTGAACCTGCAGCAGGCCTTAAATGAGCCAGGGCGGATGCTTACGCGCGCCGCCGTAGTAGCCTGCCGCACGCACCCATGGACCAGGAATTAGGCGAGGAAGGAGGCTCGAAGCCAGCCGGCAAGGAGGGCCCAACCGACGTCGAGCTGGTCAGGGCTTACCGCGAGGGAGACATCCGAGCGTTCGAGGAGCTCCACCGGCGCTACGTCGCGTCGATCTACCGGCTGGTCCGCCGCAAGCTGGGGGATGCGCTGCTGGCCGAGGACATCGCCCAAGAGACGTTCATGAAGGCCCTCCGCATGATGGACCGGGTCGACGAGTCGTTCAACTTCGGCGGCTGGGTCCACACCGTGGCGAGAAACCTCTGCTACGACGAGCTGCGCCGGCGCCAGCGCGACCTGCGCGCGGACGGAGCCACGGAAGAGGAAGACAACGAGCTCATGGCCAACCTGCCCTCGACGGCTCGCGCATTCGATCCCGTCCTGGTCCAGGAGTCGAACGAGACCCGCCGCCAGGTCTGGCATGTGGCGCAGCGCATGCCCGAGAAGTACCGACTGGTGCTCACCCTGCGCGAGCTCCAAGACATGAGCTACCGGCAGATCGCCCGCACCCTGAAGATGTCCGAAAGCGCGGTCGAAACGCTGCTGTACCGAGCTCGCCTCCGGTTCAAAGAGGAATACCTGGCCTCGCAGCGGGAGGGCGAGCTGAGCCACGAGGAGGCGGTGCCGCTGCTGGCTCCGTACCTCGCCGGCAAGCTCCGACGGCCGCAGGCCGAGGCCGTACGGAATCACATCGCCACATGTGCCAAATGCGCCCGCCGGATCGGGCGGCGACGCCTGAAAGTCCAGCGCAGGAGTGAAGCCAAATGAGGGTTAGTACAGTAGGTGTGAAATGGCTCGGATAGTCGTCCGCTTCTTTGACGACGAGACGGTCGAGGGCGTCGCCCGCGACCTCGATTTCGACGAACCGGACTTCCTGGTCGAAGTGGATGACGCCGGCGGCCTGGAGAACAACGAGACGGCCTGGATCCCCCTCACCGCGGTGAAGTGGGTCGAGCTCCAGCGGGACAAGGAGCTTGCCGACACGCCCACCCGCAAGGTGGCGATCCGCTTCCTCGACGGCGAGGTGCTGCGAGGCCATCTCGACGGCACCCTCGAGCGACATCGATACGGCGTGGTGCTGCACCTCCACGCGGAGCAGAGCGACAGCCCGGTCCGCAAGCTCGGGATTCCATTTTCGGCCGTCAAGGCGCTCTTCTTCGTGCGCGAGTTCGACGCTCGGGGGGAAGAGGCCGGCACCGCTTCCGACGCCTACCTCGCGCGGCGGACGATGGCGCCTCTGCTCGACGTGCTCGAGGAGATGGACATGCTGACGCGGCTTCACCGCGACGGCTTGCTGTCCGACACCGAGTACGCCTCCAAGCGAACCCTGGTACTGGAGAGGCTCTAACTTACCCGGGCGTAGAATTCCGAACGTGGCCGAACGCAACGGTTCGAGCAATGGAAACGAAGGGGTAAAGGGCAGCTTCAAGGTCAAGGCGGGCCTGGCCCAGATGCTGAAAGGCGGCGTGATCATGGACGTCGTCACGCCGGAGCACGCACGCATCGCCCAGGAGGCAGGCGCCTGCGCGGTCATGGCCCTGGAGCGCGTGCCGGCCGACATCCGCAAGGAAGGCGGCGTCGCGCGCATGTCGGACCCCGAGCTGATCAAGTCGATCATGGCCGCGGTGACCATCCCGGTCATGGCCAAATGCCGGATCGGCCATTTCGTCGAGGCCCAGATCCTGGAGGCGCTCGGCATCGACTACATCGACGAGTCGGAAGTCCTCACACCCGCGGACGAGGAGAACCACATCGACAAGCACCCGTTCAAGGTTCCGTTCGTCTGCGGCTGCCGTGACCTGGGGGAGGCGACCCGTCGCATTGCCGAAGGCGCGGCGATGATCCGGACCAAAGGCGAGGCAGGCACCGGGAATGTCGTCGAGGCCGTTCGCCACGCACGCGCCGTCAACGCCGGCATTCGCAAGCTGAAGGGTATGAACCACGCCGAGCTCGTGCACGAGGCCAAGCTCACCGGCGCCCCGGTCGAGGTGCTGGTCGAATGCCAGAAGCTCGGCCGGCTTCCGGTCGTCAACTTCGCCGCCGGGGGCATCGCGACGCCCGCCGACGCCGCGCTGATGATGCAGCTGGGGGTCGATGGGGTGTTCGTCGGGTCAGGCATCTTCAAGGCCGAGGACCCCTTGAAGCGTGCCAAAGCGATCGTCGCGGCGACCACCTACTTCGACAAGCCTGAGGTGCTGGCCGAGGTTTCTGCCAACCTGGGCAAAGCCATGCACGGCCTCGAGATCCCAGCCATCCCGAAGGACGAGCTGCTCGCTGCCCGAGGCTGGTAGCTCCGCCCCGTCGGTAAAGGCTCGGGCGCCACTGATCGGGGTCCTCGCGATGCAGGGTGCGTTCTCCGAGCACGTGCGCGCGCTCGAGGCAGTTGGTGCGCGGACGCGGCTGGTCCGCACGATTGACGACCTGGACAGTCTCGACGGCATCGTGCTGCCCGGCGGCGAGAGCACGACGATGGCGATGCTGATGGAGCGCGCCGGCATGCTCGATTCGGTTCGCGAAGCGATTCGCGGCGGGCTCGCGACACTGGCGACGTGCGCGGGAATGATCTTGCTCGCGCGGGACATCACGGACGGAATGCCCGGTCAGCACGGCCTCGGCCTGCTCGACATCAGCGTGCGTCGCAACGGATACGGCCGCCAGGTCGACAGTTTCGAGGCGCCACTTCACATAGACGGTCTCAACGGCAAGACGTTTCCCGGCGTTTTCATCCGCGCTCCGCTGGTCGAACGCACCGGAGACGTTCACGTGATGGCGAATTACGACGGTCATCCGGTGGCGGTGAGGCACGGACGCATCGTCGCGCTCGGTTTTCATCCCGAGCTGAGCGGCGACCTGCGTTTGCATCGAGAGTTCGTGCGCCTGGCGAACACCGGCGCCAACCAATGAAGGTGCGAGCCGCCGGCCTGCTCGACCTCGCGCGCATCGAAGAGATGCACCGGTCCTCGGACATTCGCTTGAGCGAGGCCGAACCGCCCGCCGCGCGACTGTGGTCGCTCCTCAGCTCGACGCTTTCCGCGCTGTTGCCCCTGTCGCAGGAAACCTTGATGTACGTCGCCGAGGAGAACGGAAAGGTCGTCGGTTTCATCCAGGCTTCCGGGCAGCCGCTCAGCCTCGACCTGCGCCGGGCGCGCGTGCTGCAGGTGCTCAACTTGCAGGTGGCGGACGAGGCCGACCCGGACGACGTGGCGCCTGCCCTCGTGCAGCACCTATGCAACCAGGCCCTGGAGCGAGGCGCGCTGCGGTTGTTCGTCCGCCTCCCCGACCGCGACCCGCTGCTGCCCGCCTTTCGCATCCAGGGCTTTCGCCAGTACGCGACCGAGCAGGTCGTTTACGCGGAAAAGCCCGCCCAGCGTTCGAACCAGTTTCCGGACGGTCTCCGGCCGGCCAGGCGTGGCGACGACCGCAAGCTGTACCAGCTGTACCGCAAGGTCACCCCGCAGGGCGTTTCCCAGTTGGAGGCTCCGACCTATCGCGAGTGGAAGGCGCTCCATTCCAGCGAGTTGACCGGAGGGCACGTCGTCGAGCGGATCGAGGTCGTCGGGTGGGTGAGGATGCAGCGAGGGAGCGGCGCCAGGCCGGACACACTGCAGTTCATGGCCCTGCCCGAGAACGCGCTGCCCGCCGAGCTCGCGGACTTCGGAATCTCACTCCTGGGCGATTCAGAAGCGCCCGCCTGGTCGAGCCTTCGTCACTATGATTCGCACATGATCGACGCCCTTCGCGGGCGTGGGTTCACCGTCCTGCTGACGCAGTTGCTGCTGGTCAAAGACCTCGCGATCCGGGTGCCGAAGCCCGTGCGGGAGAAAGGGCTGGTGCCTTCGTTCGGCTGATGGCAGAGGCAAGGCAGCAGTCCCGGACTGTGAACTGGGACGAAGAGATCGAGCTCCTCGCGCGTGCGCTGCCGCCCGACCTGGCGCGCGCGCTGCACGAGCGCATCCATCCGAGCGAGCTGCTAGAGATCGTGCTCGACCTGGGTCGCGAGCCTGAAGCAAGGGTTCCCGGCCGGGAGGTGCTCCTCGCGGACCATCCCGTTTCCGCCTCCGACCTCGAGCACGTCGCCAACAATGTCGGCCAATTCGGCGACGACAATCGCGCGGGGATCGAGCGAACCCTGCATCGCGTATCGGCCATTCGCAACCGCTCGGGACGAATCGTCGGTCTGACCATGCGCGTCGGCCGGGCGGTGACGGGGACCGGCGAGATCATTCGCGACATCGTCATCAGCGGGCAGAGCATCTTGCTGCTGGGCCGGCCCGGCATCGGCAAGACCACGATGCTTCGTGAGTGCGCGCGTCTGCTCGCCGATGAGCTGCGGAAGCGGGTCGTGATCGTCGACACGTCAAACGAGATCGGCGGCGACGGCGACATTCCGCATCCCGGCATCGGCCGCGCGAGGCGCATGCAGGTGAAGACGCCCCTGCTGCAGCACGCGGTGATGATCGAGGCGGTCGAGAACCACATGCCGGAGGTCATCGTCATCGACGAGATCGGGACCGAGCTCGAAGCGGCGGCGGCACGCACGATCGCGGAGCGTGGCGTGCAGCTGATCGCGACCGCGCACGGCCAGACGCTGGAAAACCTACTCGTCAACCCGACCCTCAATGACCTGCTCGGCGGCATCCAGAGCGTGACCCTTTCGGACGAAGAGGCGCGCCGGCGAGGCACGCAGAAGTCGGTGCTCGAGCGCAAGGCGCCGCCGACCTTCGACGTGCTCATCGAGATCCAGGACCGCGACCGGGTCGCGATCCACATGCCGCTCGCTGACGTCGTCGACACCGCTTTACGGGGGCCGATGCAGACGCCCAAGATTCGAGTCCGCACACGCGAGGGGCGCGTGATCTCCAACGTCGACGCACCCATCGTCGTCGCGTCCGAGCCGGCATCGGTCTCGAGCTCCCCCAGCAAGCCGCTCGGCATCTTTCCCTACGGCGTGAGCCGTCATCACGTCGAGCAGTCGATCCGCGAGCTCGACCTGCCGGTGAAGGTGCTGGGCAACCTCGACGGCGCGGGCGCGGTGCTGACTCTGAAGAATCACTATCGCCGCCGGCCAGACAGCCTGCGCCAGGCGGAGAGCCGCGGCCTTCCCATCCACATCCTCAAGAGCAACTCGGCGAGCCAGGTTCGCGACGCGCTCTCGCGCATTTACGGCGTCGACAAGCAGGACGAGGCGACGACCCGCGCGCTGGCCGAAGCCGCCGCCGCGGTCCGCCAGGTCAAGACGACGCTGCGGCCGGTCGAGATCTCGCCTCAAAACGCCTACCTCCGGCGCCTGCAGCACCAGCTCGTGGCTGAAAACGACCTCTCGGCTCGCAGCATGGGCAAGGAGCCTCAGCGGCGGCTGCGCATAACCATGTCGCCCGAGGAACCCGCTTAGTTAGAGTTCCCGCTTATGGCTAAACGCGGGCTGTTCATCACCTTTGAAGGCACCGAAGGCTCGGGCAAGACCACGCAGGCCGAGCTGCTGGGCGAATGGCTCACCAAGCGAGACCCGGTGGTGGTGCGCGAGCCGGGCGGCACCGAGCTGGGCGAGCAGATCCGCGACGTCCTCCTCTACAAGGGCCTCGAGATAGACCCCGAAGCCGAGATGTACCTGTTCATGGCTTCCCGCCGCCAGCTCATCGCCGAGGTCATCGCCCCGGCGCTTGCGGCGCACAACATCGTGATCGCCGACCGCTACCACGACTCGACGCTCGCCTACCAGGGTGGAGCCAGAGGTTTGCCGACGGTGTGGCCCCCGACCTTCCCACGACCGGACATCACCTTCTGGTTGGATGGACCGGTCGAGGCCGGACTCAGCCGCCATGTGGAGGCGGGAAAGAGCAAGGACCGCATGGAGCGCGAATCGATCGAGTTCCACCGCAAGGTCGCAGAAGCTTATGAGAAGCTCGCAGCGGCCGAGCCGAAGCGTTTCGTGCGCCTGGACGCGACCGGCTCCCGGGACAAGATCCACTTCGAGGTGCGTGACCGGCTGGAGCCGCTGCTCCAAGGAATCGATTGAAGCTGATCGTCGCCGTGGTCCAGGGTGAGGACGCCGAGCGCACGGTCGTCGCGCTGACGGACAAGGGAATCAACTCGACGCGGACTGCATCAACCGGGGGTTTCCTGCAGCAGGGAAACGTGACGCTGATGATCGGAGTCGAC
>VBGV01000157.1 GCA_005880755.1 Chloroflexota bacterium | reverse complement strand
CCGTGAAGCCGAGCTTGTCGGCGTCCTTGACGACAGGAACGATCAGGCCGTCGGGGATGGAGACCGCGATGCCGAGGTTGACGTAGCGCTTGATGACCACGCCCTCATCGCTCCAGGTGGAGTTGAGCCACGGAAACTGCTTGAGCGCCTCACAGACGATCTGGGCTACAAACGGGAGGTAGGTCAGAGCGACGCCGTGGCGTGCCTTGAACTTTTCTTTCTCGGCCTCGCGATACCGGACCAGGCTCGTCATGTCGATCTCTTGCAGCGTCCATGCATGAGGCGAAGTCGCAAGGCTGCGGACCATGTGTTCGGCGATCGACTTGCGCATCACGCTCAGCTTCATGAGCTCCTCGCGGGCGCCATCCACGCGAGCCGGCGCAGGGGCGGCGGGTTGCGGCGGCGCTTGAGGAGCCGCGGCGACCTTCTCGCCGCCCACAGCAGCCAATACGTCATCCCGCGTGACCCGGCCACCCAGGCCCGAGCCGCGCAGGGATGTCGGGTCGATGTCGTGCTCGGCGGCCAGCTTGCGCACGGCCGGTGAAAGTCGCTGCCTTTCACCTCCGTCGGGGGGCTCGGCCGCCGGCGCGGCCACCGGAGCTGGGGCTTTCCCGCCGGCGGGTTCGGGCGGCACCTCGGTATGAGCGACGCCTGCTTCTTTCGGCTTCGGCTGGGCGGCCGCCGCGCCCGCCGCCGGGGCGCCGGTCTCGATCTGCGCGATGACCGCGCCGACGCGCACGGTTTCGCCTTCCCCGACCGCGATCTTCACGAGCTTGCCTTCGAACGGCGAGGGGATCTCGGCGTTGACCTTGTCCGTGACCACCTCGACGAGCGGCTCATCGCGCTTGACGAAATCGCCCTCGTGCTTCAGCCACTTGTCGACCGTGCCTTCGGTGACGGACTCGCCGAGCTGGGGCATCTTGATCTGCGAGACGGCCACGCTGCGAGTGTAGCGGAGGGTTGACGGCCGCCCGACCGGCCTTAACATGCCGCCGTGGCCGCAGTCCCGCCGCCTCCACCGCCGGACCTCTTCGGCCACGCAGCCCGGCCCACCGACGGAATGGCGATCGCCGCGCTGGTGGTCGGGCTCACCGCCGTGCCAGGTGCGTCTGTGCTTGGCGTGCCTGGAGTGGTCCTGGGGATTGTCGCGATCATCCTGGGCCTGCGCGCCCGCGGCCGGATCAAGCGCTCGGGCGGCGCGAGGGGAGGTGGGGGATTCGCGGTTGCGGGCATCATCGCCGGCGGGTGTGGTGCGGTGCTCGGCGCGCTGTGGGCCATTTATCTGACCCTGCTTTACCTCGCGATGATGCAGGCCACGCCGCCGCACTGAGCTAAGCGAGAAACTGGAGGCCACGCCCAGAATCGAACTGGGGATGGAGGTTTTGCAGACCTCTGCCTTACCACTTGGCTACGTGGCCGCGGAGTTTCGATCCGATTCTACCGTTGGGGTGTTGGACGCTAGGCTGTGCCCGGCACGTGTCCAGTCAGCAATTCCGAGATGCCATGGCGCGGCTTCCCGCCGGAGTCGTGGTCATCACCGCGCGCGTCGGCGATGAGTTCCGCGGCCTGACCGCGAGCAGCCTGGTCTCGATCTCGCTCGAGCCGCCGATGGTGCTCGTCGGTCTGGAGCGTGAGTCCGCCACCCGAGCCTCAGTCCTGCAAACGAAGGCCTTCAACGCCAGCTTGCTGACCCGCTCGCAGGAGTTTCTCGCCGACCGCTTTGCCGGCCGCGCCCCGGCGCTTGACCTCGAGTGGCGTACCCTCCCGCACCGCCTCGGCACGAACGGCATCCCGCTCCTCGATGGATGCGCCGCCTGGCTCGAGTGCCGGCTGGTGCAGGTGCACGAGGCCGGCGACCACGACATATGCGTCGGAGAGGTGCAGGCCGCCGCGATCGGGAGCGGCGACCCCCTCATCCTGTGGGACCGCTCCTTCTGGGCGCTGCACTAATAAGGAAGATCGTCCTCTTCCATCCCGAAGTGATGGCCGACCTCGTGCAGGATCGTCCGCCGCACCTCCTCCACCAGCTCCCGATAACTCCGGCTCGCCTGCTCGTGTGAGTGTTTGTACAGCGTGATGCGCTCCGGCAGACCCTCACCTGCCCCGAGTGCACCAGCTCCTTCATACAGTCCCATCAGACCATCGCGAGACCGCTCTTCGAGGATGAACACTGTGTTCTCGAGATAAGGCTGGAACTGCTCGGGGATCGAGTCGATCGCGGCCTGCGCCGCCTCCTCGAACTGCTTCATGCTGACCTGCATGCATGAATTGAAGCGGGTCATGGTCGTCGGCGCGGGGACGATGGGCTCGCAAATCGCGCTCCAGACTGCTCTGAGTGGACGCTACGGCGTCACCCTGGTCGATACGGTGGCGGGCCAGCTCGACAAAGCCCGGGCGCAAAACCAAAAGCTGCTCGATCGATCCGTGGAAAAGGCCCGGCTCACCAATGAACAGGCGGAGCAGGCGCTCCGCCGCATCGATCACTCGAGCGACCTGCCAGAGTCGGCGTCAAACGCGGACCTCGTGATCGAAGCGGTGATCGAGAACATCGATGCCAAGAGAAGCGTCTTCGAGGAGCTTGGCAAGCACGCCAGGCCGGACGCGGTCCTGGCCAGCAACTCGAGCACCATCGCGATCAGCCGGCTCGCCGACATCACCGGGAAACCCGAGCGCTGCTGCAACATGCACTTCTTTCACCCGGTCACGGTGATGCAGCTGTGCGAGGTGGTCCGCGGCCCGAAGACCTCGGACGACACGGTCCAGACCGCGATGGAATTCGTGCGCAGCATCGACCGCACCCCGGTCCTCCTCAAGAAAGAGATCTGGGGGTTCATTGTCAACCGGATCCTATTCGCCGCTTCGGAGGAGGCGATGCGGCTGCTCGAGGGCGGTTACGCGAGCGCGGAGGACATCGACATCGCGGTCCAGAAAGGACTGAATTGGCCGATGGGCCCATTCCACCTGCTCGACTTCAGCGGCCTCGACGTCTTCTACGGCGCCATGCAGGACCGCCACCGGCTGGGCGAAGGCGGCGAAGCGCCGGAGGTGCTGCGCCGCCTGGTCGAGGAAGGCCGCCTCGGGCGTAAGACTGGCAAGGGCTTCTTCGATTACGACTGAGGACGCACCCATAAGGTCGCGGAGGCAAAATTGATTTGCCCCCGTAGCCCAATGGCAGAGGCAGCCGGCTTAAACCCGGTCCAGCGCGGGTTCGACCCCCGCCGGGGGTACTCGGCTCCGTAGAGCGCCGCGTTCGCAGGCCTACAATCGACGAACGATGGACCCGCGGTTCGAAGAAGACCCGGACGAGGAACCGGAAGAGCCGGCCCAGCCCCAACCCGACGGCGCCCGTGGGACAGCCGCGGGTCTGGTGCCGTCGGTGGGATATCCGAGCCGGGAGTGGGAGTATTCGACCAAGGTCCTCAGCGTGGCCCAGGTGAGCGACGGCGTCACGGTGGTCAAGGTCCTCCACGAGGCCGCGGCCGACGGTTGGGAGCTTGCCAGCGTGCTCGACGGGGGAGAGAAACGCGTAATCCTGATGCGCAGGCCAAAGCGCTCAGCCCGTGAGTCACGACGGGTGGGTTTCGCGCCTCCTACGAACAACTGAGCAGCGCTGCACCCCGGCGCAGGCGGCGCATCCTGGTGGTCGAAGACGACGTGCCCGTCCGCATGCTGGTCGCCGAGGTCTGCCGTCTCCAGGGCCACGACGTCGTCGAAGCCGGGACCGGTGCGCAGGCGATCGAGCTGGGCCGCAGCGCGCAGCCTGACCTCGTGCTCGTGGACTGGGTGCTGCCCGACATCAGTGGCACGGAGGTCATTCGCGAGCTCCGCCGCCAGGGTGTGGTCAGCCCGATGGTGATGCTCACCGGCCGCACGACGAAGATGGACGAGGTGGTCGGCCT
>VBGV01000156.1 GCA_005880755.1 Chloroflexota bacterium | reverse complement strand
GCGATCAGGTCGGCGCCGCTTACCTCGGGCTTCGAGCGGTGTCGGGGAGCGGTCGCAGCTTCTGCGATTTCAGCGACCTCGACCTCGACGCGCAGACCGTCGCGGCGATTCGTCTGCGCGGAGCTTGCACCTACCTGCTTCTCCCGAGCGGCGGCCGTAGCCGTTTGTCGCCTGACCTCGAGCGTCGCGCGATCACACGCAGCACGCAGCTCATCGCATCCAGGTCATCGGGACGCCTGGCGGCGGGATTCCCGCCAAACGTCCTGCGGACCGACCAGGAGGGGACGATCGCCTTGCCTTTGTAAGTACGATCCCAGCATGCCGCGAGCGACCAGCCGAGCCGGCGCCACCGCGCTGCTGCTGCACGGGGACGAGCGCTTCCTCGTCGACGAAAAGGCGCGCGCCACGCTCGACGAGTGGGGCAAGGAGCTGGTGTCGGACTTTGGTCTCGACACCCTCGAAGGCGCGGGGCTCGCTGCCGCGCGGCTGCAGGACGCGGTGCTGCAGGCGCCCTTCCTCGATCCCTATCGCGTGGTCTTCGCGCGCATGGTCCCGGCCAATCGGGCCGAGAGCTTGACAACCGCGGTGGCGGAGATCCCGCCCACGACGCGCCTTCTGCTCACGGTCGCGGGTCGCATCAGCGGGACCAACAAGCTCGCCAAGGCGATCAGCGCCGCGGGGGGCCAGGTCGAAGAGATGCAGCACCTCAAGGGCCGCGCGCTCGGCGAGTGGGCGTCGAAGCGCGCCGTCGAACGGCATGGGCTCACGCCGGCGATGGCGGCGCAAGTCGTGCGGGTGTCGCCGCCCGACCTCAGCATCATCGACTCCGAGCTCACCAAGCTCGCCGCATACAAGGCGTCGGGGGCGAAGCTCGCGCCAGAGGTGGTGGCCGAGCTGCTGGCCGGCGGCCGTGAGGACGAGATTTTCAGGCTCACCGACAACCTGCTCCCGCACCCGACGGCGCAGGCGCTCGACATCGCCCGCAACCTCACGCGGGGCGGGATGCAGCCGACGTCGGTCGCCTACCGCATGGCGCGCCACATCGCCCTCGTGCTCGAAGTCAAGGCGAGACAGGAGCGCGGTGAATCGCTGCAGCAGGTCCAGGAAGACATGAGCGAGCATCGCTTCGTGGTCCAGAAGGCGTTCGACGCCGCGCAGCAGGCGAACCCCGATCGGCTGGAGCAGGCGCTGAAACAGATCCGCGACTACGAGTGGGAGGTCAAGTCGGGACAGGTCGACGCCGAGCTCGGCCTGGACGTGCTGCTGACGCGGCTCTAGGAGGCTATTTCTTCTTCGGAGCCGGAGCCGGAGTCGCTGCGGCCTTCTTGCCCTTGGCGGGCGGAGGAGCCGTCGCCGCCACCTTCGCCAGCTGCCGGGCGAGCCGTCCCTTGCGACGCGCGGCGTTGTTCGCGTGCAGGACGCCCTTGGCGGCTGCGCGGTCCAACGCGCGGACCGCTTCGACCGCGGTCGCGACCCGCTCCGTGGTCTCGGCTGAGCCGTCGCTCAGCGCCTTGCGGGCTTTGACGATCAGGGTTTTGACCTCGGACCGCCTCGCGCGATTGCGCACCGCACGCCGCGCGCCGGCGCGCGCCTGCTTCTTGGCCGACGCGGTTCGCTTAGCCACGTTTGATCACACCGCCGGGCGCGCGCAGGGCGCACTTCATTACAAGAGAGGAAAAACTCACGCGGATAGGATTATAGGCACACGTGGAGTTCGAGCTTGGCGGACGGCGCCCGAAGGTGCATCCCGACGCCTACATCGCACCAACCGCGGTCCTCATCGGTGACGTGGAGATCGAAGCCGGTGCGAGCATCTGGTTCGGCGCCGTGCTGCGAGGCGATGAGGCGACCATCAAGGTGGGCGAGGGGGCCAACGTCCAGGACAACGCCGTCATCCACTGCGCGGAAAATCTCCCGACCGTGATCGAGCGCAACGCGAGCGTCGGTCACTCCGCGCAGCTCGAGGGATGCACCGTCGAGCAGGGCGCGCTGGTCGGGATGGGCGCGACGATGCTGCAGCGCAGCCGCCTGGGCGCCGGCTCGATGCTCGCCGCCGGCGCGGTACTGCAGGAGGGTGTCCATATCCCACCGGGTCAGATGGCGGCAGGCGTTCCGGCCACGGTCAAGAAAGCTCTCGAAGGTTCCTCCAATCACTGGGTCGGCACGACGGCGCAGCACTACAGAGATCGCGCCGTGAGGTACCGGGCGGGCTTGAAGCCGATCAGAGATTGACCGTCGCGCTGCCTGCGCGCGCCAAGCTCAACCTCGACCTCGAGGTCGTAGGACGTGACAAAGATGGATTTCACCAGATCCGCACGACGTTCCAGGCCATCGACCTGCACGACCTGCTCGTGGTCTCAGAGGCGGATGAAACGACGATCGCGATCTCAGGCTTGAGCCTCGCCACGAAGGACAACTCGGTGCTCGCTGCGCACGCCGCCCTCGAACGCGCCGCGCGCAAGCCGCTGCCCGCGGCCTTCCACCTCCACAAGCGAATCCCACCCGGTTCAGGCATGGGGGGCGCGAGCTCTGACGCGGCGACAACGCTTAGAGCCCTGAAGGCGATGCATGCCCTCGACCTCGACCTGGCCCCGATCGCAAAGGAGTTGGGCTCGGACGTCCCCTTCTTCTTGGTGGGTGGGCGCGCGCAGGGAGAAGGCCGCGGCGAGCGCCTGACCCCGCTGCCAATGGAGGCTGCCTGGTTTGCGATCGCGTGGCCGGGCATCGAGCTTTCAACGGTAGACGTGTACCGCGCGTGGGACGAGGTCAAGGGCGATCGACCGAACCAGCTGCGTCGCGCCGCCGAGCATGTCGCCCCGAGCCTGAAACAATTTGCCGCGAGCCTGGGTCCCGGGTGGCAGATGACCGGCAGCGGCTCGGCGTTCCACAAACACGTCAACACCGAAGAAGAAGGAAGGCAAGCCATAGGGAAGCTGGAGTGCTGGACCGCGATCTCGCGCGCCGTCGGTTCCTGGTCGTGATCCGCAAAACCGCGGCTGTTTGGGCCGGCAAGGCCACCGGCACGCTGAGCCGCATCACAGGCCGAGGCGGTGGCACGACGCTGCCGGGCGACGTTGCGCGCGCGATCGACCCCAAGATCCTGACGCGCCTCGCCCAGGACCTGACCTACGGATCGGTCGTCATCACCGGGACCAACGGCAAGACGACCACCGCGCGCCTGTTGAGCTGGCTCCTCGAAGGTGCTGGGCACCGGGTCGTGTCGAACCGTGCCGGGGCGAACCTCATCTTCGGGGCTACGGCGGCGGCGCTGAACCGGGCCGGCACCGACGGCAGGCTGAAGGCGGACTGGGGCGTTTTCGAGATCGACGAGGCGAGCCTCCCGAAAGCGGCGGCAGAGATCCAGCCGCGGGCGACGCTCGTGCTGAACCTGTTTCGCGACCAGCTCGACCGATACGGCGAGCTCGAGTCGATCGCCAAGAAGATCGAGCAGGCGCTCAGCGCGCAGCCGGAGACCGCGCGGGCCATCCTCAACGCCGACGACCCTCGCGTCGCCGAGATCGGGCTGAACCTCTCGCACAAGCCGCTGTGGTATGGGCTGGACGACACATCGGTCGCGTCGAAGACGCTTCCGCACGCCGCCGACGCGAGGACGTGCCCTCGGTGCGGGTCGAGCCTCATCTTCGACGCGGTCTACGTCGGCCACGACGGCGTCTACCGCTGTCCCAAAGGCGACTTCGCGCGCCCGCAACCGGAAATCACAGCGACGGACATCATGCTCGACGGCTTCGAGAGCATCGCGCTGAGCATCGACGGCACGCGCATCGAGATGCCGCTCGGCGGTCTCTACAACTGCTACAACGTGCTCGCGGCGTACGCCGTCGCGCGCAGCATCGACCTCGCGCCGTCTTACATCGCCGAGCGGCTGCGCACCTTCAAGGCTGCGTTCGGCCGCCAGGAGCGGATCGAGTTTCGCGGCCGCCACCTGGTCCTCGTGCTCTCCAAGAATCCCGCCGGCTTCAACGAAACGGTGCGCACGGCCGTGGAGCTCGCGAACGGCAAGCACTTCGTCATCGGCCTCAACGACCGCAAAGCCGACGGCACCGACGTGTCGTGGATCTGGGACGTCGACTTCGAACAGCTCAGGGACCACGCGAGCCTCGTCATCCCGGCCGGAGTGCGCGCCCATGACCTGGCGGTGCGCCTGAAGTACGCGGGCGTCGCCGCCGAGGCGCCGCAAACCGACCCGGGCAAAGCGCTCGACCTGCTGATCAAGTCGACAAGCGAAGGCGACACGGCCTACCTGCTCTGCACCTACACGGCGATGCTCGACCTGAGGGCCGAGCTGGTGAGACGCGGATGGGCCTCGCCATACTGGGAAACATGAAGTTCACCGTCGGCTGGCTATACCCAGACCTGATGAACATCTACGGCGACCGCGGCAACATCCTGACCCTGCTGAGGCGGGCCGAGTGGCACGGCTTCGAGGCGAGCGTGGTCGAGCTCGGCCGGGGCGCCGCGACGCAGATGGATGAGGTCGACGTCTTTTTCTTCGGCGGCGGCCAGGACCGCGAGCAGGCCTTGATCTACGACGACCTGCGCCAGTTCAAGCAGGCCTCACTCCAGCAAGCGGTCGAGAGCGGCGCCCAGGTCCTGGCGGTTTGTGGCGGATACCAGCTGCTCGGCCACTACTACCAGACGGCGGACGGCGAGCGGTACGACGGGATCGGGCTCATCGACGTGCGGACGGAGGCCGGGAAGAAGCGCTTCATCGGCGACGTCGTCGTGCTCAGCGCCATCGATGGGCTCACGCCCAGCACGCTCGTCGGTTTCGAGAACCACAGCGGCCGCACGTTCCTGGGCCCGAACGCCAGGCCCCTGGGCAAAGTCCTCAAGGGCCACGGCAACAACGGCTCCGACCACCAGGAAGGATGCGTGCAGGGTGGCGTCATCGGCACCTACATGCATGGGTCGCTGCTGCCGAAGAATCCGCACCTCGCGGATCACCTGATCGCGGGTGCGCTCAGGCGACGGGGCGGCGGCGCCCTTTCGCACCTCGACGACTCGGCGGAGCTGGCCGCGCACGGCTGGGTCCTGCAGCGCGCGCAACGACGGTAGTCCGCGCGCCGTTCCCGTTCAGGACGACCGCACGCCGCGACACCAGCGCCTCGCGCAGCAGCTGGTCGATCGACTCCAGCATCACGAACTGCATCTGTTTGCGCAGGTCGGCCGGGATGTCGTCGAGGTCGGCCTCGTTGTGCGACGGCACCAGCACCCGCCGGAGGCCGGCGCGGTGCGCGCCGAGCACCTTCTCCTTGATCCCGCCGATCGGGAGCACCTTGCCACGCAGCGTGATCTCGCCGGTCATCGCGATGTCGTCGCGGACCGGACGTCCCGTGAGGATGGAAGCCATCGCCGTCAGCACCGTCACCCCGGCGGACGGCCCTTCTTTGGGCTGAGCGCCCGCTGGCACGTGGACGTGGATGTCGCTTTTGTCGAAGAGCGTCGGGTCGATGCCGATATCGGACGCGTGCGACTTCAGATAGGACAGGGCCGCCGCCGCCGACTCCTTCATCACGTCGCCGAGCTGGCCCGTCAATTTCAGCTCGCCCTTGCCGGGCGTGAGCGTCGCCTCGACGAAGATGATCTCCCCGCCTGTTGGCGTCCACACGAGGCCGGTCGCGATGCCGGGCCGGTCGATGCGCTCGGCCACGTCGTCGTAGAAGCGCCGCTTGCCGAGCGCCGCCCGCACCTTCTTCGCGTCGTCCATCCGCTTCACGCGCTTGCCGGCCGCGATCTCCGCGACGTCGCGCCGGATCAGGGACGCGATCTCGCGCTCCAGGTTGCGCACCCCGGCCTCGCGCGTGTAGTCGCGGATGATGAGCCGGACAGCGTCTTCGGAGATGGTGATCTCGCCGTCGCGCAACCCGTGCGCGGAGACCTGCTTCGGGATGAGGAAGCGCTCGGCGATCTGGACCTTCTCCTCCTCGGTGTAGCCCGAGAGGTGCAGCACCTCCATGCGGTCGCGCAGCGCGGGCGGGATGGTCTCGAGTGAGTTGGCGGTGGTGATGAACATCACCTTGGAGAGGTCGAAGGGCACGTCGAGGTAGTTGTCGCGGAAATCTTTGTTCTGCTCCGGGTCGAGCACCTCGAGCAGCGCCGATGAGGGGTCGCCGCGCCAGTCGGCGCCTATCTTGTCGACCTCGTCGAGGATGAACACGGGGTCGTTCGACTCGGCGCGGCGGATGGCCTGGAGGATGCGGCCGGGCATCGCGCCGATGTAGGTGCGCCGGTGGCCGCGGATCTCGGCCTCGTCGTGCACGCCGCC